>JAFUCQ010000139.1 GCA_017459605.1 Atopobiaceae bacterium | reverse complement strand
TGTCGAAGGTGACCTCGATCTGGGGCACACCACGCGGAGCCAGAGGGATGCCAGAGAGCTGGAAGCGACCAAGGCTCTTGTTGTCTGCAGCAAACTCGCGCTCACCCTGCAGAACGTTAATCTCAACAGAGGTCTGATTGTCAGCTGCGGTGGAGTAAACCTCAGTCTTAGAGGTTGGGATGGTGGTGTTGCGGTCAATCATGCGTGTCATAAAGCCACCGAGGGTCTCAACGCCAAGCGACAGCGGGGTAACGTCGAGCAGCAAGATGCCCGAGACGTCGCCCGTCAGAACGCCAGCCTGAACAGCAGCGCCGTCTGCTACAACCTCGTCTGGGTTTACACTCATGTTGGGCTGCTTGCCCGTCATGGCCTTGACCAAGTCCTGCACAGCCGGCATACGGCTGGAGCCACCAACAAGGATGACCTCGGAGATGTCAGAGAGCTGCATGTTGGCATCGCGCAGAGCCTTGGTAACCGGCTCCTTCAGGCGGTCGAGAAGATCACGGGTGATGCGCTCAAACTCAGCGCGGGTCAGCGTGTAGTCAAGGTGCTTGGGGCCAGTGGCGTCAGCCGTGATAAACGGCAGGTTGACCTGTGCCTGCTGAGCGCTCGAGAGCTCCTTCTTGGCGTTTTCTGCTGCCTCCTTGAGGCGCTGGAGTGCCATGGCATCCTTGCGAAGATCGATGCCTGTATCGGCTTGGAACTTATCAGCCAGCCAGTCGATAACCTTCTGATCCCAGTCATCACCACCAAGGTGGTTGTCGCCGTTGGTCGAGAGAACCTCAAAGACGCCATCGGCAAGATCGAGCAAGGATACGTCGAAGGTGCCGCCACCAAGGTCAAAGACGAGAATCTTTTGCTCGGTGTCACGCTTATCAAGGCCGTAGGCAAGCGCTGCAGCCGTGGGCTCGTTTACGATACGCTGAACATTGAGGCCTGCAATCTTGCCGGCATCTTTGGTGGCTTGGCGCTGAGCGTCGTTGAAGTAGGCAGGGACGGTAATGACAGCGTCAGTCACGGGCTCGCCAAGGTACTTCTCGGCGTCAGCCTTCATTTTGGAGAGAATCATGGCGCTGATCTGCTCAGGGGTGAAATCCTCACCATCAATGCCCACAACGGCACGGCCACCCGTACCAGACTTTACCTGATACGGAACGGTCTTAATCTCAGACTCTACCTCGTCAATTTTGCGACCCATGAAACGCTTGATGGAAAACACGGTGTTGGTGGGGTTGGTGACTGCCTGATTTTTAGCAGGCTTACCAACGATACGGTCGCCATCGGGGCGGAAAGCCACAACAGACGGCGTGGTGCGGTCGCCCTCAGCGTTAACGATAATGGTGGGCTCGCCACCTTCGAGGACAGCCATAGCGGAGTTGGTAGTTCCAAGGTCGATTCCCAAAATCTTGCCCATAGTTGTTTCCTTTCATGTGGGCTGTGCGCCTGCGCACGAACCTGCTTTTGTATGTCCGAGAAAGCTTATATCCTGTTTGCGTCATAGTTATACACATAATCTAAGCGCTTTTGTTATAGATTTTCTACTCTCCATAAATGAGATGCTTTTTGGCGCGCTTCTTTCTCGATATTTTGGTGCGTTTCATTCTCGGTCGCGGCTGCAATCCTTTTGTCTGCAAGCGATATTTCTAACGAGTGAGATGCTCTGAAATTCATTGCTACTCTTTGGCTCCAAATGGGTGTCCACCCAATTATTCAAAAAGTTCACCTTGGTTTAATTCAGCCCTGATATGCCCTTTATAAAGTTAACCAAGGTGAATCTCATTTTTTCGCTTGCAATTGGGGCGGACGATGCTATTCTCAACGCAGAAGTAAAGTCGTGGTTTGAGGTGGAGCTCACCCGCGGCTAGGAGGACAGCTCGTGGAGAGGAAGAGCCATGTCACATCCAGTTATTGAAGTGGACGATTGCGTTTCTTGTGGTGCATGCGTAGATGCTTGCCCAACAGCCGTTTTGGAGCTTGGCGAGATTGCCGTTGAGGTTGTCGACGGCGACTCCTGCATCGCTTGCGGGACCTGCGTAGATGTTTGCCCCACCGGTGCCATCACCGAGATTGTCGACGACTAGTACCTCAAGTTCTCGTACGCGCGACATTCAATCACGCAATGGCGGCTCGCCCATTTGGGTTGAGCCGCTTTTGTGTAATTGATGTCTCGTCCAATACTCAGCCGAAGCGCTTGTAGCCGAGAATGTATACCCACGGGTATACAGAGTCTCACGTGACTTATCAAGACACACCGAGACTACCTGGGGTTTTATTAAATGCTCAGGATAATATGAGTAAACCCTGTATACCAGTGGGTATACAGGGTTTCTCGGACAGCTCAGAAGTAGGTGAGGGTGTGTAGTGAATAATCTTGGTCTGCAACCTATACCGCGGGAAGCATTTGTGCGACTGAACCTGCAGAACTACCCTTGCGGCAGATACCAGTAACTCCGCATTCCCGAGAGAAACGCCCGAGCTCCTCTGGGCATCTGTGTGCTCGCATTGAATATGTTGATAAAATCTCCCGCAGCGTAGCTCAGCGAGAATGCACCAAAGACACCCAAAACCACCGACGGATACCACACAACAAAGGCCACCAAGGGAAGCACGCCTAATATCAGTGCTGGAAAGAAGCTCATCCACACAAAATGTCCAAGCGTCATGTCTTCTGGTCCCACAACAAAAAGCATTCCCTGCTTGATATTTGTGTACATGTACACGTCTTCTTTGAACCACATAGCATGGAGAAACTCATGTGGAACTGCCGCCACTAAGGAAAGTACAATCCCCACAAGAGAACCAAGCCCCACAAAGCTTTGAATCCCGCAGCGCCACACAACAAGTGCCAACGACGGAATCAAAATGACAAGTGATACCACAGCTGCAATCAGTACCAGCTTATCGAGTGTCTCGGGCTCACGAAACTGGACAGCTCCTACAGGCATCGGCGAGCGCTGTGGAAGATCCGCTTCGTCTCCAGAATAGGTTCCTGCGTAATGAAAGCGCATGACAAGACCTGCTTTCTGGTTGTTCGTTTTGTTATTGCGGACTTACTAAAACGTAACAACAGCATACTCAAAACTGGACTCTATCTCACACTCAAGCAAATCAGCGGGAGCGCACGACAAGGCTCGTGCCACAGCAAGAATGTAGTCTGCCCGAGCGTGGTTAATGTTCTTCTGGCGTTGCTCGTATTGCTGAAGCGTACGCAGCGGAACCCCCGAAGCTCGAGCAAGCTGACTTTGACTAAAGCCTGCAGCTCGCCGAATCCTCTGTAAGTTAGTCCGAATGCGTGCATCTGCTATGAGCTCTGTCATTCGGTCACAGAACTGACGAATGTCCATCTCATGGTAGGGATTGTACAGAGCGTGTATAGCATCGATTGGAACATCTCGCTGTATGTTCTCATAAGAAATCCCGCTTGCCCATTGGAAACATGCAAGAGCCCACCCCGTCCAGTACTCCGCCGAAGCACGCGCATCTGGTTTCCATGCGTCGGAAGTAATCACATCGAGCGCGGATGGACCCACAATGTCGCACGTCAGTTCTTCTCCTGAGCGCCCCGCAATCAAAGCTGGGTCTCCTGCCCCCATTCGTACTGCAATAGAGCTTGCAAGAAACATTGCATAGAAGACCGGAAGTTCGAGCGAACAACCATTCACGGCAAAGTCGAGCATAGCTCCCATGCGTCTTTGGGCACCAGAAAGATATGTCTCACTGTAAGCGTGCATCGTCAGGGCCCATCTCCTCATCGATGATCTGAGTAATAAATAAATCACCCTTCTTTCGGGCGTTTCGCTCGTGGTTAAAGTATCGCTCACGCGCATTGCGGTCGCGCAATTCCCTGCGAGGCAACCATGTAGTACGTGGCGCTTCCATAACTTTTTGAAACTTCAATCGTGAAAAGCCCCGCTCACTTTTAATCATGACCTGTCTACCAAGCTCGCCTAGCTTCATAGCATTGCCAAGCTGTCGGTATGAAATGGTTCCATTTATGAAATCTTGTGCAAAGGTAAAGTAGCTATCATCTGCACGGTAGCCCTCCACCACATCTGCCTTATCAAGATTGACGTTAAATCGAGACACAATATAATTCCTCGCCTCATGTGCAAGTGGAGAGCGAACATCAAACAGTCGATTGCGCAAAAGCACTGATAGCCAATGCAAAACAGTAAGCCCCTCAGCATTGAGGTCGACCACCCTCAAACCACCCATATCGATTGCATACTGGTTGATAAATCCATCGTAATCAAATCCAACTGCCCACTCACCAGCCATTTCATGGCTTTCAGTGCAGTAAAAACCCATGCCGTAATCGTTATACGGCTTACCGAGACCAAACTGGGGACTTTCAAGAATCTGCTTGGATCCATGGTACAAAATACGCCGCATTGCACACCTTTCTATACTCCTATTGGAGTATAGCTGATAAATATCTGCTGTGGAACAAGAGTTAATCGAGAACTGTTGTCCTGCTGTGTCAATGAGCTCTCTTGCACTTAGTGGCTTTTTTCTCGATAGCAAAACAGCCAGCCTCGTATGTGAGACTGGCTGTTTGAATTACTGCCTCATTGAGGCTCAAGTTCTAACCTAGCTTGCTGTTGTGCTGCTTCCTTCTGCTTTTTTCATTTGCGCAAAGGCAACAAAACAGAGCACTGCTTGGATGACCACAAACATGAAATAGGTCATGAACAGCACCATAGCCACAGCATAGAGAATGCCCGCAACAAGGGCGAATGCAGGCTTTTTCATGAAGAGTCCTAGTCCGTTAAAGATAACGCCAACGCCCGTTACAACGAGATGAGGCATGACGATACGGCTTGCAATCATCGCTCCAAGACCTTCAGTTCCACTTGCGTTGGATACTGCTCCTGTCCAGTAAACAGCGCTGTACAACATGTAGGCAACGCCAAGTACAAATGCAATTAAGAGCAGTATGTTGAGCTTCTTGCCAGATGCGTTGTTTCCCACAAAGACCTCCTTCTTAGCCAAGTGAAAGTGTTGCCGTTGCCAGCTTCTCATCACTGAAAGAGAACAGCTCGGCAACTTCAACCTCAATGTCAGAGTTGTCACTGATTGAATATGCCTGCTGAACTTGAATGGTAGTTCCCGGCTTAATCTTGTTCATGGCCGTTGAGCTATCGGCGTCGCTACCAATTGCGAGCTCACATTCAACGCCGTTTTGATAGACATCGGCATTAACCGCAACCATAAATGAGGTTGCCTTATCACTATTATTGGTAAAGCTGTAGTTAACGATGACGCATGGATTTCCAGCATAATCTGTCGATGTTTGAGCCCCATCAATGGTCACAACATATTTGCCGTCCGGTGCAGCTTCTTCTGCTTGCTCAGCAGCAGCTGAGCTCTCTGTCGCAGCGCTCGCTGAGCTTTCTGCTGGCTGCTCTTGGCTTGCAGATGCACTCGCCTCAGTATCTTTCTTTGAGCTCGACGACGAGCTTCCACATCCTGTGAGAATGAGGACTCCACCGAGCGCCAAGCTGAGGAGCAATTGTTTAGACATCATGTTCTTTCCTTCCTCTCATCGTAGACGATGGCTTTGTTTCGCACACCAGCACGAGCTGCTTGGACCCTAAGAGTCGTGTGTGCAATTGCTGCCTTGAAGATGAGTTTAAGAAGGTCTCACATGAGATTCATTAGCTGCCAGCTAAATCTTTGGGGATAGTAAGGAATCATAAGTAATAGTAAATGCCGAGGTCAGAGCGCTTTTCTCACCATAAGTATCGGTAAGTGCTTTGGACTCTGGGAGGATACTTCTTGACGAACTTCTTGACTGTCAAGAACTGCAATCAAGAACCGAACCCCGGAACCAGAACCGAAAACGAAGGGAGAAAAGCAATGATGGATCAAGCCAAAGCAACCAAACTCTGCGAAGAAAACGAGCTCGCGTTCTTCCACGCCGACGTATGCCTCGGCTCGCCGCAATCGTTTACATTGGAAGAGAAAGCGGCGATATGCGACCAAATGGAATCCACCAACAAGGCCATCGAGGATGCCGTCCGCAAGGACTTCGAGGGCCTGCCGCCCGAGTTCCAAGGAAAGCTCCTCGATATGCTCTGCGCGTCTGGCTGCATGACGCCGGAGTGGTGGCAAGAAACCCTGCTAGGCAAAATGCCGGACTCGCCCGACGATTTCATGGACGACGATCAGGCAACCGAAATCCCCGCATAGGAAAGGGCGCGCCATGGCAATACCGACAACAGAGAGCGTCAGGCTCTACAAGGACCGCGCGGACGCCGCAACCCGCCTGCTGGAACGCCGCCGCGAATCGCTCGAAGTTGCTATCGCTGCACTCGAGATCGTGGGCTACAAGGTCTACCAGGACCGCGAAGGCAGCTACAGGGTCGAGCCGCCGCACGACCGCATCAGCAAGTACGAGGCCGTGCCAGAGGTCAAGCCCACGCCCCAGGTGAAGGCGAGGCTGCTCGAAGATTACCCGACCATGCTCACCGTGAAGGATGTAAGCGAGATAATGGGCTTCAGCGAGGGCGCCGTGCGCAGGCTTTGCAAGGAGGACAAGATTCCGAACATGAAGATGGGCGGGCGCATCAGAATTCCGAAGCAGTATATCCTAGAGCCTTTCGAGACGGATAGAGGACCAGAAGGCAAATAGCGACGAAGCGAGAAGGTCATTCACCTGAATTCCATCCGACAGCATGAAACCAGGGCCGCGAGAATGCGGGCAAGTGAACCAGCTTGCCCGCATTTTCTATCACCGGGTAATCAAACGTCCACTCAGCGAACGCGTCTTGCTTGCAAGGTTTCACAAGTTGTGAAATAATTACACCGCCGTAAAACCGATAAGGAGGACGAACGTGTTAACGCAACTGGGAAAGTTCCTGAGGAAGCTCAGGATCGACCGGGGCGAGCTGCTCAAGGACATGGCCGACAATCTGGGCATGTCGTCGTCGATGCTCTCCTCGATCGAGAACAACAACCGCAAGGCTCCGGGGGATTTCGTCGCACGGGTTGAAAGGGCATACCAACTCACTGCGGTGCAAGCGCAGGAGCTGGCGGACGCGGCTATGCACAGCATCGATTCGGTGACGATTGACATGAAGCACTTGTCAAGCGGGGATCAAAACCTCGCCTTCTCCTTCGCCCGCAGGTTCAGCGACCTGGACGAGGAGAGCAAGCGGAATATCATGGACATTCTGAAGAAAGGCGGCGAGTAGACATGAACCACTACGCGGAGGGCTGCGAAGTGCCCCCTCATTCCAGGATGGACTTCAGGCTGCTGGCGAAGGCCGTGAGGAAGGAGTTCGGCATACCAGAAGCCGACGCCTTCCCAGTGGTCCAGTTCCTCGAATTCGCCCTCCCACAGCTCTATGACGATTTCGAGTACCAGGTCGTAGAGGAATCGATTATGGGCGAGAACCACGGGATGACCTACCCGGACCAGCATCGCATCCTCATCCGCGAGGACGTCTACGAAGGCGCCATCGCCGACAAGGGACGCGACCGCTTCACCGTCGCGCACGAAATATCCCACCAGCTCGTCCACGAGGGCATACCCCTCACCATGGCTCGCCGGGACGCCGGCAAGCTCGAGTTGTACAGGAACTCGGAATGGCAGGCCGACTGCATGGCCGGCGAGCTGCTCATGCCGTACTCGGAGATCAAGATGATGTCGCCCCGGGGAATCGTAGATGCCTACCGGGTCAGCCTGACGGCTGCCGAAACCCAGCTCAAGGCCGCATTAGGACGAAGGAGGTGCGCATGACGGATCCGCCAGAAAGCAAGTAGCCGCCCCTGGGCGAACAGGGACGGCCACGGATCGGAGTCCGTTGGAGGACCCCGCTAGACACGGCATATTCTAGCAGCCAGGGCGAAACAGCGCTGCAAGAATCTCCTCCAACGGCTCCAATCTGCCGAGAAAGAACGACAAGTTCGAAACGGACCCGCCATACGGCGGGAGATTGGAGCTCGAAATGAGCAGAGCAAAACCCTGGCCGGAGGGCTTTCCCGGCGACCCCAAAAAGCGACGCAAGAACATCATCGACGACGGCTTCAGCGCGCATCTTGTGGCGAAGTCACGCTTCGACGGCATCATGGAGATACCCGTCATCGAGAAGCCGGACGAGATCATCATCCCCAACGGCATGATCCCCTTCTCGAAGACCCACCGTGCCAAGGATTTCTCCGAATTCGTAGTGTTCTACGAGCATGATCTCGCCTTCGCAGATGTTCTCACGAGCACCGAGGAGTACCTGCCCCTGCTGTCGAAGTTCGCCGGCGTGGTCTCTCCAGACTGCAGCCTGTACCGCGACATGCCGCTGGTGCTCCAGATAGCCAACACCTACATGAACCGAGCCGTGGGGAGCTTCCTGCAGAGCCAAGGGCTCTACGTAGTGCCGAACATCCGGTGGGGCGACGAGCGGAGTTTCACCACGGCCGAACTGCCCGAAAAGATCGCCTTCCTCGGCGTCGATCGGGGCTCGATCGTGTCCATTGGGACGCACGGCTGTTGCAAGGCGCGCGAGGACAAGTACTACCTCAAGGCCGGCCTAGAGGCCATGCTAGAGGAGCTCGAACCGCTCGTGGTCCTCGTGTACGGCCCCATGCAGCCCGCAGTCTTCGCCGATTATGAGAGCTGCACCCGGTTCGTCCGCTACGAGGAGTGGACGGCCCGGCAGCGTAGAGGTGGTCGCGATGGGGACCGGTAAGAGCGGCCGCTACCTATCCACCAAGGGCAGCGGCAGGAGCGTCAGCGACTACGCCGTGGCGCACGCGCTCGAGGGCACGTTCACGTACGACCAGAACGGCCACATCTCGCGCATGAAGTCCGGTGGCCACGGGCAGGAGAACATGGAGATCCTTAAGAAGGCCGGCATCGAGTACACTGTGGTGATGACGTACGCCAATGGCGTGCGGATCGGCAGCATCTCGAAGCACAAGGACAAGGCGAAGCGCGAGCGGAATGCCCAAGCCTGGTTCCCGAAAGGCTGGACCAAGAAGGACATCAAGCGTGCCGGAAGCCACGTTGCGGGCCTGAAGAAGAACCGCAAGGCCAAGGATGGTCAGCCGGTCTTCGGCATGTACAAGGGCGTCCGCGTGGGCGTCATCAAGACGAACGGCAAGATAGCGACCGTGTTCCCGGACATCAACCAGCCGGGCGGAAGGAAGGGAAAGAAATGAACGAGGTTGCGAAGGAATACAGGCGGCTCCTGGAGCTACGCAAGGCGTACCATCCGGCTGCCGACATAGACTGGGATAACGACCCCGTCATCTTGGGAATGGTGAATACGCTGTCGGCAGACGTCGATGCCACGGTGGCTTTTCTCGGGGAATGCACGGCCGACGAGTTCGGCTGGCTCAGCGAGATTTTCGCCGAGGTCGCCGAGGCCACGCGCAGCCAGAAGCTTGTCGACGCCCTCTATGAGACTGCGAAGCGCTTCCCCGAAGAATGCGAAAAGTTGAGCATCGTGGACTTCATCGACGAAGCGCAGGACATCGTACGTCGGGGCTAAACCTAAAAGAAAGGCGCCAAGTGGCCGGGGTTACACGGTAACCCCGGCCACTTCTATTCGCGAGCCTAAGCTCTGCAAATTGTCAGCTCCACCATATCCAGCTGGTCGCGGTCGTTGCCGGCGCCGCCGTCATCGTCGTCGTACTCGTACTTGCCCCAATCCGGATTCGCGCCCAGCCAGTGCACGCGGTACATCGCCTGGTAGTATCCTGTCCGATCCGGGTGCGGCGTGTCGTAATACACGGTCAGCCCGATGAGCTTGTCGCCCTTCATGTTCTTGGTGAACCACCCGTTCGGCCCCAGGCTGCCGCCTTCGAACTCGATGTCGACGATGCCCCTGCCGGGAATTCCCGCGAACGTATCGGAGGAGCCGCCTTCGTCGTGGAGCCCCAGCATCCAGTCGAGCCACACCTTGCGCTTGCCCTCCATCACGGCCACGCGGAACCGCGGCATAGGGAGGTCGCCAGTCGAACAAACCGGGACCCCGGATGTATCGCCACCGGAGCCTGCATCGGCATCCGTCCCCACAAAGTGCAGGATCCCGTCCCAGCCGCCGTCCGGGTACTCGTAGAACCCGTGCACGTAGGCCTCGTAGCCGGACTGGTCGCCTCGAATGTTGCCATAAGCCCCGTTGTCGCCCCAGCAGAACTCGGAGAGGATGTCCGGCACCTGCGACTGGCACATGGCCACGTGGTTCTGCTCGTTCACGTCTAAATCTCCCGGCTCGGCCAGGAAGGACATCGGCCGCCACTCGAACAGGCCCGAGCCCGTGAACACGCGCCTCGCGCTGGTCGAGTTCGTGTACCCGTCCAGGCACCCCTCCCAGGGCGTGCCCTGCAGCGCGATCGCCCAGGCCGTCTTGCAGGACGTCCCGCACTCGTAGTCGCCAACGTTCACGCGGTAGTTCTTGCCTCCGATCTCCCAAACCTCGGGAAGGGCGCCGTAGCGCTCCTCCCAGGAATACCCGAACCGGTCGTCCTCGCACATGCGGCGGTGTATCGCCGCCGCGACCTCGTTAAGCCTCATCTCCGTCACCCCTTACGTCATCCTTGAACTTGAAGGCGGGATTCGCCGGGTCCAGCCCGCAGAGCGCGTCCCACACGAGCGCGCCGCCCGGCAGGTCCTCCCAGATATGGACCTCCTGGACGCCGTCGACCACCTTGTAGAAGCCCCAGCGCCCGTACATGTGCCAAGCCAGCACGTCGGCCTTGGTCGGCAGACCCGCGCCGTGCATGGCCCACTGGTCGGTCACGTCGATCGCCAGGCCGGTCGCCGGCGCGTCATCGGCCGCCGTTTCGGCATCCCCGCCGTCGTGCAGCGACATGAGGCACAGCGCGGCCACAAGCACGACGCCCACGGCCAGGAACGCGGCCACGACGAGCCCGCCGCAGCCCACGTCGGCCTCGGAGGGCCCGTAGTAGCCCTCGTCGCGCCCCGCCACCTACTCGCCCTTCGGGATATCGACCGCGCCATCGTCCAGATGAGAGCCGATCTCTGCCATCACCGGCGAGAGCACCGCCATCACGAACGCCACGACGAGCGCGCGCATGGTCGGGTCCATCACAGCGAAGCCGACGATCAGGTCGACGTTGGCCACGAACACTCCGTGCACGCCCTGCACGACAGTCCGCGCGAGCCTCCACTGCCACTCGCTCGAAGTCAGGAACTCAGTCATCTTCCATCCACCTTCCTGTAGAGGGTCTCGATGTCGTTCCTGGTCACGGTCATGTCGGATTCGAGCTGGTACGTCCGCGAGATCAACTCGTTGTGCTTCTGGACGCGCTCGCTCAAGGTGTCGATCTTCAGCTCCAGCACAGCCTTGCTGCGGGAATTGGAAACCAAAACGCCTATGAGAGTGAGCACGCCCGTGATCGCCGCCGCCAATACCGATTCCATCCGATGCACCCGCCTTCCGGAACGACTTCCTACAGGGCGAGTATCGGGCGCGGTCACAATGTCATTTGTCGCCCGCGTATTGACATTCCAATATGTAGCCGAATGTATAATTGAGCTATCAACCAGAACAGGGAGGAACAATGGAAATCTCCGAAGCCAAGAAGAACCCCATCGACATGAAGGTCGCGGATGCGACGGACAGCACCCTCGAGGCAATAGTTCAGCTCCGCAAGAAGATAGAAAAGCAGGAAGAGCGCCTCGGTTTCGTGAGGGGCCTTTACTACATCTCGCTGGTCGACGCCGATTACACAGACGACGAAAAGGCATTGGTTGAGGGGACAGCATGCGCCCTCGGTATTAATGAGTCAACGCTTACCTACATGGAGCATGAGGTCAACGAGGATCCTGATGCAGCGATCGCATCCTTCGCGACGGCAGGAGGCAAGAAGTACCGGACGCAACTTTTCGAGGAAATGGCCGCCTTGACTTATCTCAAGGGCTATCAGCGGGCCGCCGAAGACGAGGCCAGGATGAAGGTCGCCGAGGCGATGGAGATGAAAGCCGACAAGGCGGAGAAGACAATGTATGAGCTTTACATGGCCACCCAGGGCTTCGACGTTTCGAAGAGGTCAACCATCGCCAAGGCGGCGATGGGCGTGGGCGCGATTGCCGCGGGTGCAGCCGTGTGCGCCGTCACCGCAGGCGTGGCCGCCCCGGCTATCGGTGCCGCAATCGGCGGTCTCCAGGGCCTTTCCGGCATCGCAGCCGTCAACGCGGGGCTCGCGGCGCTCGGCGGTGGAGCGATAGCCGCAGGAGGTGGTGGGGTCGCCGCAGGGACGGCTGCCATCATCGCTGCCGGCGCGGTGGCGGGAGGTGGCGCCACGGCGGTCGGCCTCAGCGTCAAGGAGAACATCAGCGCCGCCCATGACAAGAAAAAGCTCCAAGCCGCCATAAAGCAGCAACAAAAAGACAACATGACCAAGCAGGAGATCACCGAGAACCTCATCAAAGCCATCGAACTCGAGAAAGCTAGACTCAAACAGCTCGAGGATCTCCACGCCAGCAAGCGCGACATTGCGAGCATAGAATTACAGATCGCGAACCTCCAGGCACAGAAAGCGGAAATCGAGCTCAGCGAGGAAGGCTAGCGCATGGCCACGCGCCCTAAGACAGACCCCTACCTCGAAAGGCTCCGTGCAATCCAGGCGGAAACCACCGGTATAGAAGCGCGGATCGACGCTCTCGAATCTGGCTATGCGATTGACGCAGATACCGTAGACAAGTTCATTGAATCCCAGGTTAGCAGCCGTCCCGCCAGGTACGATGACTTCCTCGCAGAAGGGGAAATCAAGGACATCGCGCTCCGGCACAGCCAGGCGATGAACAAGGGCGTCGAATGCGACGCGCTCGACTATGCGCTGGCTGCGGTGTGCGGGCTCTTAAGCGGCCTGCTCGACGTCCTCCTGGTTGGCTCGCCTGGCGACGGAGTGCTGGATGCGGCGACGGACAACATGTTCGGGCGAATGGTGAAAGAGTTCGCCGGCAAGATGGGGTGGAGCCCGCGCGAGGGCAACGAGGGGAGCCTGCAATCGGCCATCGGTTTCCTGGAACGCAACTTCAAAGTCGGCTATGACCAGGCGAAGCATACTGACGTCGGAAGCGTCATCAAGCCCCTCACGCCAAAGAACCACCACGCGAAATCAGCGGGCCATTATCCGGATATCATCGGCCTGATAGGGTCCATCAGCAACCAGTTCACCGATACGTCAACTTTCTTCGATTCCAAGAAAGGCTCCTTCGTGTACGTGGCCGGAACCGGCAAGGGCGTGGAGCTCAAGGGCGATACGGTCTCGGCGAAGGTATTCGCGGGATTCGTGAACTGGCTCGGGCACTGCATGTCCGATGTGACGGGAAGCAGCGGGTCGCAGTCGCGCGGCCAAGGCCTGCCCATCCCGTTCACCGAGTTCTTCCAGCTATGTAATTTCGGGAAGTTCCCCAACGATGAAGGCCAATGGCAGTCGTTCGCCACGGTTATGACCCAGGTCTACGAGCAGGGCTATGACCTGCGCCACGGTGTCGCAGCCACGTTCCCGGTCGTCATAAACGACCTGCTTGTGCGAGCTGTCTTCACGCTGAAACGCCGGTTCGCGGACGGGCTTTCGTGGGAAGGATGCCTACCGAAGGGCGACAGTCCCGAAATGCAGCGCATGGCGACAGTCGGCGTCGGAGCGATGTGCCTCGTGGACCTAGGCATGCCGCTGTGACGTCATGGGGCAGCTGGGTGAAGTTCTTCGGCGAGCTCAACATCGCCGCATGGGCTCGTTTCGGGATGCAAGGCGCAAAGGAGCTGCAGCTGGCTGCGGAGCGCGAAGACCGCAACCTGCTCGAGCTCAACCAGCAAATATCCGATGAATGGGACGAGCTGCTCGAGCGCAGCCGCGCCTTGTTGGGAGATTAGCGATGGATTTGCACGCCCCCCAGAAAAGACTTGCCGTCAAAGTGATGGACAAGAAGGTGTTTCTACCGCCATATTACTCCCCAGTTGAGGAGATGCCTTTCAACCCGTACGAAAGCGAAATCGCACTGGGATTCGGCACTAAATCGGAGAACGCCCTCTGCTTCATCGCCATAACGCCCATTCCCCTTGACATGGCCATGGATTACAACGACCCCGGCTCCATCCTCGAATACTGCAGGGAGGAATTCGGGGACAACCAGGGCGTAATCGAAATAGACACCGGCCGCACTAATGCCGGGTACCGGTATGTGTACAGCCTCGTCAAGACAAGATTGGATGTGGAAGGGGAGCCGCTTCCTGTCGTTACGTATACGCTCAACATGCATGTCGATTACCGGGATTTCACCTTGAGCGTTGTCGGCAATTTCGAAGAGGCTTTCAACACTGGAGTTCGCCATAGCATCGGCGCGATGATTATCTCCAAGCAGACGGGGCTGGAGCTGGGATCGGAAGAGTGGTTCCGCGACCCATACAATCCGGAATGGAGGAAGGGCTTCCTCATGCACCTGGCCGAGCATAGAATGTTCGACGCGATGTTCTCCCAACACCCTCTTTCAATTGCTCGAGAGTTGACATACCACGTCTCCAAAGCATGTCATCACAGGTCGAAAGATTGTATTGGTGGTGCAAACAATACGCAATGACAATATCGCGAGCACAGCTCGTACGCAGCGCGCTGAGCTCGGCTCGCTCGAGCATATCGTTTGTTGCAGCAACATTCATGTGCATACCAAAGGCAAGCTGAATGAGCTTGTCTCGTGAAGCGCGACGCGTCCCTGCCATGATTTGATAAGCGAACGTTTGGTTGAGACGAGACTCTCGCACAACTTTACTCTTGGTGAGTCCATGAGCTTCGAGATAGTCGCGCAGCCACTCTTTGAGACTGCGTGCATCAAGGACAACGCGCTCAAGCAGCTCGCTGAGCTCGTAATCGCTGTCTATGAGTTCATCCCACGTCCCCACCATTAAGCTCCTCAGTTGGACTTACTGTGGGTCATGGTGAACGAAACCGTTCAGCATTTCATTAGCTCAGAGCTGAATTTGAGAAGTTTCAGTTTGAAGCGTTGGGTGAGATGACGACGTTCGGTAAGACTACGAATACACGTGCGTCGCACTCGCGACAAGAACAATCAGAAGAAAAATCATCGCTTCCGTAATAAGAACGCCAGCAAAGCGCTTGAGGAATATCCTGAAGGGCAACTCACCTCGCAAGACTTCTTGACTGTAATGCCGGCGGTTGGTAACAAAAAGGTCAATCTCAACAACCACAGCGGCGCAACCCAGCGCAAAAAACATGCTCGTAATCCGCACGAAAACCCCGCGAACAAACTCTTGGTTTTTGGATCCAAAAATCGCCATCAGCGCAAATACCACTGCCCAAAACCCGAAGAACACCATCCCCAAGCCCGAGAGCAGCTTTTTCCATCCCAGTGGAAGCTTGAACCATGTTGTAGGCTGTGTGCTCACGCCTTGCGCATACACCTGCAGCGTAGGCATTGACGAGAAATTCACCGGACTCGCCGATTTCGCTGAAGGAGGGTTGTACTGCTGCTGAGCAACTATGGGTTGCTGTGTGACAGTTTGCTGTGCAACCGTGGGCTGCTGTGCGTCTGTTTGCTGTGCGTCGAGTCGTAACGAGGCTGCTTTCTGCTGCGATACGCCCTCATCGGCAAACGAACCAAGGGCACGCATTGCTTGCTCAAGAGCGCATGCAAGCTCTGGTGTACTTTGGTAGCGAGCACTCGGCTCAAACGCGCATGCTCTCTCGATTACCTCTCGCACAGGGCGTGGAACGCTCGACTCTGTCGCGAGCGCCTCATCAAAACGCGGGTTGTCGGGTCGAAGTCCCGTCAAACAAAACGCCAACAATCTCCCCAGTGCATACACATCAGAGCGGGCATCAGTCTGAGCAAAACCATACTGCTCAGGAGCAGCGTATCCCCACGTGCCAAGCGTGGTTGTGTCTTTTTGCTGCTCTGAGTCGTGAACTCGAGCGATACCTAAATCGATGAGCCGCGGACCCTTTTCCGTGACAATAACGTTCGTGGGAGAGATGTCTCGATGCACAATATCGTGTCGATGAAGCACGTCTACCGCAGCACATAGCTCGCGTACCACATCGCACGCCTCGGCTTGCGTGAGCGGCCCGTTTTTCTCGACATGCTCAGCGAGGGACTGTCCCTCCACCCATTCACAGACAACAACCAGCTCACCCGGCAACTCATATATCTCGTGCACCCGAACAATTCGTGGATCTGCAATCGAGCGCAGCCGTTCCCACGCATCACGAGCCGCAATTGCTCCCGGAATGCGTTTGCGTACATAATGTGCACCCGTGACATCACAAACATGCTCAGTTATTCCTGAGGGTCCCTGTGCAAGCTTTTGTACCAGTTCATAGTTTTCGTCATGCTCAATAAGGCGCAACAGGCGCTCGTCATCCACGGCTAGCCCTCCCCACCATCCAGCAGGGTTTTCTCACCAAAGCGGAACAGCTCGTCGTCGGTTTGCTCGCGACTCAAGCCATGCTCAATGCAAAAGATAATGATGGCATCGCGACTTTTGCGAGGCCACAGCTCTGCATGACCAGACAGCCGCAAAATTCTCTGCGTCTCCTGTAAATCGCAGTTCATGCCAAGTGAGAGCATAAGAGCGGTATCTCGAGATGGGTGTCTCGCCCCTTGAAAAAGCTGGTAGCAAAAGGTTCCGTTGATACCGCTTGCGCGAATGACCTGCGAGCGCGTAAGCTTCTTTTGCTCGAGAAGCTCAAGCAAAAACTCGTGGAGCCCTCGTCCTTCGAGCGTTGTGGTGTCCAGATAGGCCTCGGGAGTCGCACTTGCCAAAAGACGCTCAAGGAGCTCACTCGTAAGTGTCTCAGACTCATGAGCTGCGGCGCTACCAGCTGTATCGCTGGGTATGTTTGCCTGCCGATGTGCGTCTTTTTGGGAGCTCATCCTAGAACTTCTCCTCACCACTATCTCTGAGCTCAACGATTCGCTCAGGAATACGGTCAAGCTCATAGGGAGTCATCTGATAGACCCAGTTCAGCCAGTTGCGGTACAACAGATTTGCGTGACTTCTCCACGTAAAGATGGGCTGCTGCTCAGGGTCATCATTGGGGAAATAGTTCTCAGGCACGCGAATGGGAAGTCCCTGCTTAAAGTCGCGCCAATACTCCCCTGCAAGGGTATCTCTGCCGTACTCAAAGTGACCGGTCACGTAAATCTCGTGGAAGTCTCGCGTAGCAATGAGCGACGGTCCGCTCGTAAAGCCGCGAGACAACACCTGCAGCTCCGGAATTTTCTCGAGGTCCTTATCATCAACGGCAGCATGGCGACTGTGCGGCATGTTGTGTACCTCGTCAAAGCCGTTGGTGAGAAAGTTGTACTCGTCACAGAGCTTTTGCGGGAACACGCCAAAAATCTTTGCAGGAAGGTCGCGCTTGGGAATATCGTAAAAGTGATAAAGGCCCGCCAGCGCCCCCCAGCACAGATACATAGTGGAGAAAACCTTAGTGCGGGTCCAATCCATTATTTCGCACAGCTCATCCCAGTAATCAACCTCTTCAAAGGCCATGTGCTCAACCGGTGCTCCCGTGATAATGCAGCCGTCATAGCACTGGTCTTTGAACGCATCGAAGGTCTCGTAAAACTTGGTGAGGTGATCTTGGGAGACATGCGAGGCCTCGTGTGTTGACACCCGCATGAGCTCGATTTCTGTTTGCAGCGGCGACTTGGAAAGCAGGCGCAAAATCTGTGTCTCAGTCTCAATCTTGGTGGGCATGAGATTGAGCAGTGCAATCTTGAGCGGACGGATATCTTGGCGAGAGGCCGCTTCTTCCTCGAGCGCAAAAATGCGCTCCTCATGGAGGGTTTGCTTGGCAGGAAGACCGTCGGCAATTTTAATGGGCATGCTCACTCCAGTCAGTTGAACTCGGGCTTAGTGGGGCTCGATGGCTATGGATACAATGTGTCTCACGCTCAGTATATCGCAGTCACGCGCAAGTCTTTGACAATGAGGGCTTTTCTTGGAGGTCGAGAAAACCTGAGCTGTGAAGCTGGCTTTGCTGTCGCCTTGCTGCATACTTAGGTTATGGATGATTTGAAAACTACCTCATTTTCTCAACTTGGATTGAGCGAAAACATACTCCACGGTGTCGAGGCTCTTGGCTTTAGCGAGCCCACGCCCGTTCAGGCTGCTGCCATTCCTCTCGTGCTTGCAGGTCGCGATGTTGTAGCATCTGCACAAACCGGCACAGGTAAAACCGCAGCTTTTACCCTTCCCGCCCTGCAGCGCATCTCCGAGCTTGCAGCACACACAGCAGCACAGCCTACCGAAAACGACAGCGCAAAGCTCACTGAAGGTGGCGAGGTGGCGCCTAAGCGCCGTCGCCGTCGCAAGAAAAAGAAGCCAATCGCACTTGTTATCACCCCAACCCGGGAGCTCGCAAGCCAGATAGAAACCGTGGCTACTACCGTTTGTAAGTCAACAGGTCAACGAGCTGTCATTGTTATGGGTGGCGCTAAGTTTGGTCCTCAGCTCAAGGCGCTTCAGGCAGGATTTGACTTGCTTGTTGCAACTCCTGGGCGTCTCATTGACCTGATGGAGCGCAATGCAGTCAACCTCTCTCGCGTCAAGATTCTTGTGCTTGATGAGGCAGATCGCATGCTCAACATGGGCTTTTGGCCGAGCGTACACCGCATCATGCAAGCATGTCCTGCCGAACGGCAAAACTTGCTCTTCTCGGCAACGATTCCACCAAGCATTAAGTCAACCATCGATGCCATGATGAACGATGCTGCACTGGTAGAAATAGCCAGCCTTGGAGAGACCGCTGAGACCGTCGAAGAGCATCTCTGTCCGGTTACACAGGGGCAAAAATCTCAGTTGCTTCTTGAGCTGATACGTCGGCAAAAACCTGGGCGCATGCTTGTGTTTTGTCGCACAAAAAACCGCGCCGACGAGCTCACTGCCTATCTCAAACGAGCTGGCATTACCGTTGATGCCATGCACGCAGATCGGCCGCAGCGCATCCGCGAGCGTTCACTCGCCCGCTTTAAGGACGCAAAGATTCAAGTGCTTGTGGCAACCGATGTCATGAGCCGCGGAATTGATATAAACGGTATCGATGCAGTGGTGAACTTCGATGTTCCGCTTGACCCCGAAGACTATGTACATCGCATTGGCAGGACAGGTCGCGCTGGCGCGGCGGGGCATGCCTATACCTTTGTTGCACCAGATGAGATTAGTCCGCTTCGTGAGATTGAGTACTTTACCAAACAGCTCATAGACCAGTTTGATCTTGAGGAATTTGATTACGATAGCGGACGGATTGTTCCTAATCCTCAGCGCTCAACCACAAAAGCCATGAGGACTATGTTCTCTGGATCTCGTGGAAGAGGACCCGGAAGAGGCCCTGCTGGCGGACGCTATGGTAGGCATTACTAACAACATCAGGACTTCCTGAACCACGAGAGGTATCTCATGAAGAAGCAGCGTCCTTATCCCAAGCTCATCGTGACTAAAAAGGCAGCAGGCTCACTCAAGGCGGGGCATCCGTGGATTTTTGCTGGCGAAGTTATTCGGCTCGAACCAGCACATGACGGCATTCAAGCAACAAATGGCTGTGTCGTTGACGTATTTGAGGAGAACGGCACATGGCAAGGAGCTGCTTTGCTATCTGAGGCAAGCAACATTCGTGCTCGCGTTGTATCACGCAACGCAAATGACCTTGTCAACCGTGCATTTTGGCAGCGAAAGCTCAGCTGGGCTTGGCAGTATCGCAAGCAGGTTATGGAGCCTCGGTCTCTACCAAGCGCCGTCTCTGATGTGACAGCCTGTCGGCTCATTTTTTCTGAGGCTGATGGCATTCCCGGGCTTGTGATAGACCGCTACGGAGATGTATTGGTCAGCCAAATTGGCACCGTTGGCATTGAACTCATACGTGATGAGCTCTATGGCCTCTTACTTGAGATACTGCAGGCAGACAGCCAAGAGATTCGTGGTATCTACGAGCGCTGTGACTCTACCATTCGGAAGAAAGAAGGACTCGAGCTACGGCAGGGCTGGTGGCGGCCCTCGGCACAGTCCCAGCTGCGGCGAGCTGAGCAACATGAGCATGCGGGTATCTTGGAGTCCTCCGCGCCATCCACACTGAAAAACAGTTCTGAATCTGCTGAACAGACTCTGTCGCTCGATACATCACGCGTTGTATACGAGGGAGATATTGCCTACGCCATCGACCTCGCACATGGACAAAAAACCGGCTTTTTTCTCGACCAAAAGTACAACAGACGTGCTGTTCGCCGCTTGAGCGAAGGGCGTCGAATGCTTGATTGCTTTAGCCATGTGGGTGGTTTTGGTCTGAATGCTGTAGCAGGTGGAGCAGATTTTGCGCGCTGTGTCGATATTAGTGAGTCTGCCATCGAGGCTGTTCGAGTAAATGCAAAGCTCAATGGGTTTGATGAAAGATTGTCACATGCCTGTGCAAATGTCTTTGATTACCTCGGTAAGCTCAAAGAATCAAAACAGTATCTTCGTGATGAGGGTGGTCCTTTTGACCTCATTGTGCTTGACCCTCCCGCTTTTACCAAAAGCCGCTCAGCCGCCCAAAGTGCAGCCCGCGGCTATCGTCAAATCAACGCGCTTGCTATGAAGCTTTTGCCGCGAGGCTCATATTTAGCCACGTGTAGCTGTTCTCATTTCATGCCAACAGAACGTTTTTTGTCGGTGGTCGCACAAGCCGCCCACGACGCGGGTGTTCAGCTCCGACAGGTCGAAGCTCGTCAACAAGCCCCCGACCACCCCATTGTTGTGGGTATTCCCGAAACCGACTACCTCAAATTCTTTGTTTTTCAAATTGTGTGACAGCAAAAACAGCTCTGCGTGACACTTTTTTGCGTTTTTCTGTGCTTTAGAGATGCCCTCTGGAGCACCCTCTATTAAGGGACCCATATTTAACTGCAGTGTTGCGAGTGCTGTATTTCCCGGGTAGCGAAACCGCACCCCCAATCCGCAGAAAATCGTAAAAATGTGTCATCCGAGACTGATTTATTGTCACGATTTGTGTTGGCAGGCCCATAAATGCTCGACGGTTCGATTGCTCGACCACTCGGCAGCTCGGCCACTCGACCACTCGACCACTCGGCGACTCGGAAGCCCGGCGACTCGACAATACGAAAAAGAAGCACTTCATGTGGCAACTCGCTGTAACTACTTGGCGCGCTATCGCTTTCTTCGTTCCTTGAAAAACGAGCGAAGGAGTTCTGCTGATTCTTCAGCCATCACGCCAGCCGTAAGATCAAATGAGTGGTTCAGTCGTTCATCGCAGCTCAAATCATAAAGCGTCCCCAAAGCTCCCCCCTTGGGGTCTGCTGCACCATAAACACAGCGGTCAATTCGAGCGTTGACCATCAAGCCCGCACACATCGCACATGGCTCCAACGTTACGTAAACCGTACACCCACTCAGGCGCCAGCGACCAAGCTTACGTGCTGCTTCAAGCATCGCTGTGAACTCGGCGTGTGCGGACGGATTGGCATCTGTCTCACGTCGATTGTGAGCTCGAGAAATGATTTCTCCGTTGTGCACAACAACAGCCCCTATTGGGACCTCTGCTTCGACAGCCGCTTGCCGCGCCTCCTTGAGCGCCTCACGCATAAAAGCCTCATCGCGCTCATGGGCGCTTGCGGCTTGGTCGAACTCATGTGCATCACTGGCATTCATGACTATCATGATAGCGTCGCTTGTTAGCGACGCAAGAAGCCCTCTGGGAAATCCCAGAGGGCTTCTGATGTGCTCTATACGCGCAGCCGAGTCCTCAAACGCGTATGAGAGATGTCACCACTTGTGAAGAGCTTGCACGTCAGCCCAGAATCTTCAAGAAGTCTTCGGCGCTGGTGCTGTGGCGAAGCTTTTCAACAGCCTCTTCACTCTCGAGGGCGCCCGCAAGTTTGGACAGCACACTCAAGTGCTCATCGCCGACGCCTGCGATTCCAAAGAGCAGGTATGCCTTGCCACCGTCGAAGTCGATGCCGTCGGGATACTGCAGTGCAACAACACCCGTCTTTTTCACGTGACGCTTGGCTTCGTTGGTGCCGTGAGGAATGGCGATACCATTGCCCAGATAAACGGTTGCCTCTCGGTCGCGCTGAACCATTGCCTCAATGTAGCCATCTTCAACACAACCGAGTTCCTTGAGAAGGGCACCGCAGTCACGGATGGCGGTCTCGCGGTCTGTGCTCGCAAGGGCAAGCTTCACGTGATTGGCGTTCATAACCTGCTCGTCGATAGCGTTGTCGGCCTCGATGACAGACGAAGCTGCATTGGTGGCAGCGACTGCCGCAGCCTGACCTTCAGCGCTTGAGGTGAGCTGCGCTTGAAGAGCGTCGAGTGCGGGATCTTTGAGGAAGTTGTTGATAACAACGATTTGTGCGGTTGCCGGAGCGCTCTGGCGAGCACGGTCTGCAAGGGTCTTTTGGCACACAACCACGTCGGCATCGGAAGGAACTTCGTCAACGCTTGAGTGGATAACAGTAATGTCGGGGCGGAGCTGCTGCAGGCGCTTACCAAAACGCGTGGCACCCATGGCAGATGAACCCATGCCAGCATCGCACGCAAAGACGAGCTTAGAAACGCTGTCGGCAGGCACTGCGGTCGGAGCAACGCCAACCACCTCGGTAAGCTCAGCTGCGGAGGTGTCATCGGTGTCCATGCTTACATCAGAGCTGCGAACAATGGGAGCCGCAACAAGGAAGGAAACCACAGCTGCAATAGCAACACCAATGATGGTGGTAATCATGCCGCCACCAGCGGGGCTCATAGCTGCAAAGGCAATGATAGATCCCGGTGATGCTGGTGCAACCAAGCCGGCGCCTGTGATGCTGTAGAAGAGAATGGCGCAGATGTTACCTACGATAGGAGCAATGATGACCTTGGGGTTCATGAGTACGTAGGGGAAGTAAATCTCGTGAATGCCGCCAAAGAAGTGAATGATGATGGCGCCCGGCGCAGACTGACGAGTGGTGTCATCCTTGCAGAACAAGCTGTAGGCGAGCAAAACACCCAAGCCCGGTCCGGGGTTAGCCTCAAGCATGTACATAATGGACTTACCCGCAGCCTCTGCCTGCTGAAGACCAATGGGGCTGAAGATGCCGTGGTTGATAGCGTTGTTCAAGAAGAGCACCTTAGCGGGCTCAATAAAGATGGCAAGCAGCGGCATAAGGCTGCGCTCAACAAGGAACTGACATCCCGCCATAAGCACAGTAAGAATGGCGCCCATAAGAGGACCGATGCCGTAGAAACCCACGATGGCAAGCAGCATGCCCAAAATACCAACCGAGAAGTTATCAACGAGCATCTCAAAGCCAGCGGGTGTCCATGTCTTAGCCCACTCGTCCCACTTCTTAATGACAAAACCTGCGAGTGGACCCATGAGCATAGCGCCCATGAGCATGGTGTATTCGGAGCCAAGAATGGCGCCCATGATAGCAATCATGCCAACAACGCGCCCGCGCTTGCCTCCAACCATGTAGCCACCTTGACCAGCAATCATGATGGGAATCAGGTAGGTAAGCATCGGACCAATAAGAGTTGCGAGCTGCTGGTTGGGAAGCCAGCCGCCCGTGGTAAATTCACCAGCATCGTTTGTGTTGTATAGGAATAGTGCAGTAATGAGACCCCATGCAATGAAGCCTCCGATGTTTGGCATAACCATTCCACTGAGGAATTTACCAAACTTGGCTATCCGTTCCTTGACCGCCATTGTCCCTCCCTTTCTTGTGCGCTTATCGTATTTCTGTACGACATCCTTCGGAGCATTAATTTGAGATGTACGCACCATCCATCCCTGCACCGCCCTCTTTTGAAACACAAGCCCGCAGACATAAATGTGTTTCATTACTTGCGTTTCGATAATAATATATTTGCATTGCAAAAGTCTAGTATTTTTGTTTCGATAATTATTCTGTGTTGAACGGTATCATTTTTGCCGCGGACGGTCGCTTTAACGGGCTATTGGTTATAGTGAACGCGTGAGAAGTCGGTATCTTTGCGCAATAATACTGATAGAGGGGTAAGCACGCGCAAACGCACCAAAGGAGTCAGCACGCGCAAACGTTCCAAAGGGCTATCGCACGCAAACACTCCAGCGGAGTCAGCGCACGCAAAACACCAGAGGGGCATCGTACAAACACACATGGGAGGGGTTAGCATGATTAGAACCGTTTGTCTCAATCCGGCAATTGACAAAACCGTACAGGTTCCTGCCTTTACTCTTGATGCCGTGAACCGCATTGCAGATATTCGCGTTGATGCAGGTGGAAAGGGCATTAACGTCTCCAAAGTTGTCAAAGAGCTTGGGGGGCAGACCAAGGCCTATGCACTGCTCGCAGGAGATGCGGGAAAAAGCATTGCCCGCATGGTTGAGGCTATGGGTATCGAGCTTGCCTACATCGAAGCCGCAGGTGAAACCCGCACCAACCTCAAGATTGTTGACGGAGAGCTTCATACCAACACCGATCTAAACGAGCCGGGTCCGGTGGTAAGACAGACCGAACTTGACAGCCTGCTCGACCTGCTCTTATCTGATATTGAGGAGGGCGATATTGTTGTTTTGGCTGGCTCTCTTCCCAAGGGTGCTCCAAAAGACACCTACGCAAGCTGGACTACAGCCTGCAAGCAAGCAGGTGCGCAGGTATTTCTCGATGCCGACGGAGAGGTTCTCGACGCGGGGATTTCGGCAGGTCCTACCATGATTAAGCCAAACGACCACGAACTTGCAGGTCTTGTGGGTCGTGAGCTTAACAGTCTGTCAGAGATTGAAGCTGCTGCTCGCGAGCTTATCGACCGAGGGCTTGGCTGGGTTACCGTATCAATGGGCGGAGAAGGTGCTCTCTTTGTTTTGCCTGATAAGAGCTATCGCGCAACATCGCCCAAGGTTGAGGTTGGCTCAACTGTTGGTGCAGGTGACTCGGTAGTTGCAGCGCTTGCCTATGCTGACAATGCTGGTCTCAGCCTTGAGGACAGCATCCGCCTTGCTGTAGCTACTGGATCTGCCAACGTCAGCATGTCTGGCACGCAAGCAGCCCCTCGCTCGCTTGTGGATTCGCTCCTCAGCCAGGTGGGTATCGAAGAGCTTTCGTGAGGCAACGTGCCTTGAGCTGGATCATTGTTAGTCAGGGGCTTCTCAGCGAGGTCCGATAACGGTTAGTCAGGGGCTTTTCAGCGAGGCTCCTGACTTTTGTTTTGAAGAGATTCTCACAAATTTTTCGATAATGACTTGACAGCTTAGACTTTCGTTTTATAGTTACATTACTTTCGTTTCGCAAGTTTTCTACCTATCTAACGAAAAGAGGCTGGTCATGAAAGCAAAAGCAGTCAGGCTCCACGGGGCAATGGATTTGAGGCTCGATGAATTTGAGCTTCCCGCTATTAAAGACGACGAAATGCTCGTAAAGGTCATGTCTGACTCCATCTGCATGTCAAGCTACAAAATGGCATCTCTTGGCACAGCTCACAAGCGTGTCCACGAAGACGCAGCAGAGCATCCCCCCATCTGTGGACATGAGATGGCAGGGACCATCGTTGAGGTTGGCGCCAAATATGCAGACCTCTACCAGCCCGGACAAAAGTTCACCATCCAACCTGCAATCAATTACAAAGGCTCGATGGACTCCCCCGGCTACTCGTATGAGTTTTGCGGCGGCGATGCCACGTACTGCATTTTGCCTCATGAGATTTTTGATACCAACAGCTTTTTGGTCTTTGAGGGTGAGGGTTTCTATCAGGCATCACTTGCCGAGCCACTGTCATGCTCAATTGGAGCACTCAACGCCATGTATCACACCGACATGGGTTCTTACGAGCACAAGATGGGCATTGTCGAGGGTGGAAAGCTTGCCATTACCGCTGGTGCTGGCCCCATGGGACTCGGCGCTCTCACCTACGCACTTCACCGCGACCGCAAGCCCAGTCTTATCGTGGTAACAGACATAGACCAAGAGCGCCTCGACCGCGCAGAGAGCCTCTTCCCACCCGAGCAGATGAAGGCCGAGGAGGGCATCGAGCTTCACTTTGTCAACACGGGCGTTGTTGATGACCCTGTTGCTACCTTGCTCGAGATTACAGGAGGCACGGGCTACGATGACGTCTTGTGCTATGCACCAGTAGCTGCTGTTATCGAGCAGTCAAGCGCAATTCTTGGTCGCGATGGTTGTCTCAATTTCTTTGCTGGCCCCACCGACACCGAGTTCAGCGCCCCCATCAACTTCTATGACGTGCACTACAACTCGACCCACGTTATGGGCACAACTGGCGGCAACACCCAAGACATGATTGAAGCGCTCGAGCTTACCGCAGCAGGTCGCATTGATCCTGCCGTTATGGTTACTCATGTGGGTGGACTGGATGTTGCGGCAGAGACAACCATGACACTGCCTCAGATTCCTGGTGGCAAAAAGCTCATCTACACCCATGTATCCATGCCTTTGGTGGCTCTGAGTGAGCTTCGTGACTGGGTCGAGAAAGACGAGCGTTTTGCAGGGCTTGCAGATATCGTTGAAGCTAACAACGGTTTGTGGTCGCCCGAGGCTGAGCGCTACCTTCTCGAGCACTGGGGAGAGAATGATGCTGCATAAGCTGCGTCTGTAGGTTTACCGCTGGTCGCCTTGCATCAGCTTTGCAGTGCCCAGTGAGGTACATCCACCTGCATGAACCACGAGCGTATCGATATTTCTCTGAGGACACGGTTATCGAGGGGTTCCGTGTCCTCCTCTTTTTTGTTTCGCAAGATTTGCTTGTTGGTTTACCATAAAGGTGTCTTGTGGATGTATCGAAATGACAGTTCATGCGTTAGGAGTGCTTGTGAAAAAACGTCGAGACGCCATTGTTGAGTTGGTAAATCGCGAAGGCTCAGTTTCATTTTCACAGCTACGAGAGCTGTTTCCCACGGTAAGCGACATGACGCTTCGAACCGACCTTAAGTCGCTCGACGCAGAGCGCCGTCTTATACGTGTGCATGGTGGAGCCCGCTCTGTTGAGCACGCAATAGGAACCGACGGGCTTCTCGGCTCGCGAAGCAGAAGGAACGTTGACGCGAAACGACTTGTTGCAACGAAAGCACTCAAACTGATTCGACCTGATACAACTCTTTTTCTCGACTCAGGTTCTACGACCATGACCCTTGCGGGACTTTTGAGTGATATGCGTCTTATTGTGTTTACCAATAGCATCAGCTGCGTCATGGAGCTTTCTCGCCTTGAGCACACCCAAGTGATTGTGCCGGGAGGCAGGCTCAACAACTACAGCATGAGTTTGAACGGCAGCTCGGCGACGCAGGCTATCCGCAGACTCAGTTTTGATCAGCTCTTCCTTGGAGTGACGGCATATAGCCCTGAGACGGGATTTACCTGCGGTTCTGATGAGGAAGCTGCACTCAAGCAAGCGTGCATTGAACAGGCTGCGCAAACGATTGTGCTCATGGATTCGTCGAAAGTTGGTCACAGAAGCACGTTTTCGATTTGTGATTTGAACGACATCGACATTCTCATTTGTGATGATCAGGTATCCGACGACCTGCGCCAGCGTTGTCATGCAGCAGGAGTGCAGGTACTTTAAACGGAGTTGTGGTTGGTATTCTTGCGCCGAAGCGCTATTATAGTGTGGCTCTGGAGGAGTGGCAGAGCGGTTGAATGCACTGGTCTTGAAAACCAG
>JAFUCQ010000138.1 GCA_017459605.1 Atopobiaceae bacterium | reverse complement strand
GTTCAGCACCATAATTGGCATTGGCACCAAAGGAGTCTTTGGACAACTGACAGTTTGCAAGGTACTTCCAGTTTTTATCAAATTTGGTCACTCGAATTACTTTTTTTGAGACACTTTGTTCCGTATTGGGCTGACCCGTAACAACAAAGTTAGCGTTTTTGCCCTCAAAAACGCCACCTAAAAACGTAGTCGAAGCAGTGGCTCCACGTGGGGTGATTTGTGACAGGGCAATGTTTTTCTGGCTCTTGATTTTGAAATTAAAGTCATACCTCTCAACGATGAGTTTTGGGGTTGTTGAGTCGTAGGATTTTATCCACTCAACTCGCTCATACCCATCAGAACGAGCAAAAAGATAGGGAGCGATAATCCCACCGTTGTTATAATACTGTTGAGATGCCGCAGGCACTGGACTTGTTGCTTGTTCCTCAAGTCCAAGTTCGATATCCTCTTGAGCTTCAATCCACGGCTCTTCGAGACTGTCGAGAACATCATCGGGGACGTCTGCCTGTTCTTCAAGATACATACCATCCGACTCAGTTGTATTACCGTTAATTCTTTGGTCATACTGGCTCGCCGCGAGAGCCTCATCCAAGATTGGACAGGGAGGCAGTTCTGGAACGACTTCTTGTTCGATGTCATTCACTAAAACGTGATCATCTACAAGATGGCTCATCTCAGCTTGTGCAAATGTTACTAAACCCAGAGTTAGTACAATACCTAAAATGAAGACCCGCTTGACCAGTTTCATGTCTCAGCTCCACTCTCTCACTGTATTCAGCTTTCACTCAGATTATAGCAAGGAGATTGGAGCTGCTAGAGATGCAATAGCTGGATGGACAGTTCAAAGTAACAATTATTTTGTTATTTTTGCCATTGTGCCGACGAGCAGGGTGTTAGTTTTGACTTTTTGGCAGACGAGTGGAGCGTTAGTTGTTCCCGTGTTGAACTCATGAACCTCAGGTGCATATCGCCACAGTTATACCAAATCAAAAAAGAAAGCCAGTTCATGTGAACTGGCTTTCTCTTCATTGCTTATGGATGAGGGCATACGCCCAAACAAGTCATAACGCTTATCTCAAGTGTCTTTTACTCCTGACCAAAGGCTACGCGATCAAAGGCAACAATACGAATATTATCGCCAACAGCCTTCGACACCTTCTGAGCAATGTCTTTCACAGCGCTGCCAGACTCCTTGAAGAAGTCCTGCTCGGTAAGGACCCGCTCTTTGAAGAACTTCTCAAGGCGACCCTGAGCCATACGTTCCTGAATCTCCTCAGGCTTACCAGACTCGGCAGCCTGTGCTTTGTAAATGGCCATCTCGCGCTCAACGACGTCTGCAGGGACATCTTCGCGAACAGCGCAGATGGGATCCATTGCTGCAACCTGCATGGCAACGTCATGAGCAAATGCCTTGTACTCAGGATTGCTTGCCGTCTCGGGCTTGTCAAATGCAAACTCAACGAGTACAGCAAGCTTGCCGCCGAGGTGGACATAGGAGTCGAGGCCACCAGCCTCAACGCTACGACGACTAAAGCGACCAAGCTTCATGTTCTCGCCAATGGTGTGAATCATCTCGGTAAGGGCTGCATCAACAGTCTCACCGTCAACATCGCATGCCTTCAGAGCCTCTTCGTCTGCTGGGTCATTTTCTGCCACAACCTGTGCGAGACGGGCAGCAAATCCCGTGAACTTCTCGTTTGTGCCTACGAAGTCAGTCTCGCAGGAAAGCTCCACGAGAGCGCCCGTTGTGCCATCCTCAGAAACGAATGCACCAATAGTGCCCTCGTTTGTAGCACGACCGGCCTTCTTGACAGCCTTAGCAATACCCATTGTACGAAGAACATCAACGGCCTTCTCGAGGTCGCCATCGGCCTCAACGAGAGCCTTCTTGCACTCCATCATGGGAGAGTCAGTCATTTCACGGAGCTGCTTAACTAGGGCGGCGGTAACTTCTGCCATGGGTTATACCTTTCTCTTCTGAGAATTAATTCACAAACGTATTTACTCTGCCTCGGTGGCCTCAGCTGCCGGCTCTGCAGGAGCCTCAGCCTCAGCTTCTGCCTCAGCTTCTGCTGCCGGCTCGACTGCGAGAGTTGGCTCGGCGACGGAAGCCTCGGGTTCTGCAGCGGCGGTGCCTGCCATTTCCTCAACGGAAATCTGCTCTTTGCCACCACCAGCCAAGATGGCGTCTGCCATGACCTCACACATCAGAGCAACCGAGCGAATTGCATCATCGTTTGCAGGGATGCCATAGCTAATGGGGTCAGGATCAGAGTTGGTGTCGAGCAGACCAACAACAGGAATGCCAAGGCGCTTTGCCTCATTGACAGCAAGCTCCTCACGCTTGGTATCAACAACAAAGAGTGCTTGCGGCAGGCTCTTCATATCGCGAACGCCACCAAGGTTTCTTTGGAGCTTCTCGAGCTGCTTGGTGTTGACCGCCTGCTCCTTTTTGGGAAGTGCTGCCATACGGCCGTCTTCAACCATGGCCTCAAGTTCTTCCATACGCTCAATACGCGAACGCATGGTGACAAAGTTAGTGAGCATACCACCGAGCCAACGCTGGTTGATATAGGGCATGCCGCAGCGCTCTGCTTGCGTTTGAATGGGCTCTTGAGCTTGCTTCTTGGTGCCAACAAACAAAACGGTGCCGCCCTTTGAAGCGGTATCCTTGAGGAAGGTGTATGCCTTGTCTGCCTCGATAATGGTCTGTTTGAGGTCGAGGATATAGATGTCATTGCGAATACCAAAGATGTACGGTCTCATCTTGGGATCCCAGCGCCTCTTTTGGTGACCATAGTGGCAACCAGCCTCGAGCAAGGTTTTGATATTAACTTTCACAGCCATGTTCTTACCTCCGTTACGGTTAGTCCTCCGCGTGGGTCAATCTCACGTGACCACCCAGGATATGGCCATAATCCCGAGCACCGCTGGTAGTGAGTCACCACGCGTGTGAAATGGAATGCTGTGCGGACGCACAACAGACGAAAGTATATCAGTTGTCATAGCCCTGAGCACGACAATTACTCTTTTTTCTGAGCTTTCTCATATCAGCCTCTGGGATGAGCCAATCTCGTTGCCTCTTTTAAGCGCTCAACTGAAAGGTGGGTATAGATCTGCGTTGTGGACAAACTCTCGTGACCAAGTAGCTCTTGGACACTTCTCAAATCTGCACCACCGCTCAAAAGCTCGGTAGCATAGCTATGACGAGCAGCGTGTGGAGTAATTGCAGGCGACATCCCTGCCATGCGTACCCAAAACTCGAAGCGCTTTCTCAGAGCATCTGGACTCATTCGATTTGCCCGTGTTGAGACAAACAACGCAGCTTGCGACTTATCTGCACCAGCAACGAGCTCAGGGCGCGCATGAGTAACATAGTCTTTCAGTGCTTTTAGCGCTACATCATATATCGGCACGATACGCTCTTTGGAACCCTTGCCAAACAGACGCACCTGTCCTTGTCTGTAGTCAACATCTGTAAGGTTCAGTCGAGATACTTCTGAAATTCTCGCTCCCGTAGCGTAGAGGAACTCTAACAACGCACGATCGCGCACATCAGTTGCAGTAGAGCCCGAACACGTATCGATGAGCTTTCGATACTCTGCATCACTCAGTGTTGTTGGTAGCTGACGTGAGATCTTTGGCCCACTGGTTGCAAGCGCAGCTGCACTTGTTGCCTCCCCCTTTTTGTCAAGCCATGCATATATTCCGCGAAGGGCTGACAATCGTCTGTTGATAGTTTTTGTTGAATATGCAGCTTGACGAAGATCAGCCAGATACGACCTCAACTGTCGGTGGGTGAGCTCAAATGGATTGACCTTTGAGCGCCGACACCACGACATAAAATCGTCGAGGTCATGACGATACGCCCTGACACTGTGAGCAGACAGGTTTCTCACATCTTCCAGCTGAGCCACAAACTCACCACTCAACGCTTCAAAACGCGACTGTTCTGGCGTTTGTTCAGGTTTTTTGCTTTGTGTCTGTTCGTTGGTGTGCTTACTCATCGTACGCTCAACCTTCATGCTGAGAGATTTCCTCTTTGCTGCCGTCATGTCCACTGTTCTCATGTTGGAAACCCTCTCCAAGACTACCTGCACCCTCAAGCTCAAATATCTCAGGACGCTCGGCAATGTATGCCGATAAATCCTCAAGTGCTCGCTTCGAGCGAGCTGCATTTCTTTCCTTTTTGCCTTTAACCCCTGAAGGAGGCTCGATAAGACCAAAATTAACATGCTGAGGCTGATAGGGAGATGTCTCGGGATTACACGCCCACGCAACGAGCGACCCAAATGCGCCTGTTGATGGCAGGACAACTGGCTTTACACCACACAATTCTGCATAACAGTTAAGGGCTGCCAACAGTCCAGATGCTATTGCTTCGACGTAACCCTCGGTACCCGTAATTTGTCCTGCAAGCCGCACCGAGGTGCCGGGAATCTTGAACGTATTATCGAGAGTTCTCGGGGCATCAACAAAACTATTTCTGTGCATCACTCCATAGCGATAAAAGTGCGCCTCCTCAAGACCCGGAATCATCCGAAAAACACGCTCTTGCTCAGGAAAGGCCAGATTGGTTTGAAAACCAACGAGGTTATATGCTGTTCCCAAACGATTCTCTTTTCGAAGCTGTACCACCGCCCACGGACGTTTGCCTGTTGCAGGGTCTGTTAAGCCCACTGGTTTGAGCGCTCCATAGCGAAGTGCATCTTTTCCCGTTCGAGCCACTTCCTCAACAGGCTGACATGCCTGAAACAAATCGCGACGTTCAAAATCTTTGAGAATCACCCGTCGTGCGTCAACAAGCTCTGTCCAAAAGCGCTCATAGCTTTCTTTATCGAGAGGACAATTGAGATAGTCACCTTCATCTTCTCCATCCTCGTAACGAGACTGAGAAAACACAATGTTTCGATTGATGCTTTCTGCATCAACAATGGGTGCTGCCGCATCATAAAACGCCAAAGATTCAGCCCCAATAAGCTGTCCTAATGCTTCAAACAGGGCAGGAGAGCACAGCGGTCCTGCAGCAATAACAACCATGCCTTGAGGAATACTCGTCGCTTCTTCTCGTACAAGTTCAATCAATGGGCTGTCTTCTATCAGACGTGTCACCGCTTGAGAGAAAGCATCTCGATCAACCGCAAGTGCTCCCCCCGCAGGAACTGAAACCTCACGTGCACATTCAAGAAGGATGCATGACATGCTGTCGAGCTCCGCTTTTAACAGACCCGCTGCACTGTCGGCTCTCGTCGCCTTAAATGAGTTGGAGCAGACAAGTTCAGCCAGCCCATCGGTCTTGTGTGCAGGAGCACTACCATGGGGCCGCTGCTCGACCAGTCGAACATGTACACCTCTGCGCGCAAGCTGAAGCGCACACTCGCACCCTGCAAGACCTGCACCAATTATGGTCACTAAAAGCTGTTCTCTCATTGCTAAGTTTTACTCCTCTCAGCAATAACGCCTAATCGCGCACGCCGCTTTGTATCATCACGCTTCAATAGTAGCGTCTTGGTAGGTGAATATCTTCCATCAGCAAGCCGAACCACCAAGCCTGCGGATTCATTGTCTGCTAGAGTTCGCAACACCGTCAAAACATTACAACCTAACTTTCGCGCTAGGTCCTCGGGGCGCATAGGGTCTGCAATGAGCGCAGAGATAACTCGTCCGTGCACAGGATCGCTCCCTTCAATAACAAGACGTGGCCGTTTATAGATAAGAGATATAAGAACTTCAAGTGCTTCTTCATCTGGGACAATGGCTGCCCCATCTTCAATAAGGGCATTTGTGCCGCGAGAACTGGGTGAAAAAATAGATCCGGGAACGCACAGGATGTCTCTGCCTATTTCACTTGCTACGGTTGCCGTCTGGAACGTTCCCGATGGAAGACCAGCCTCAGCAATGACAACGGCTTTTGATAATGCTGCAATGATGTGGTTTCGTTTCGGAAAGGTGTGTTTTGCAGGCGGTGTTCCCCATTTCTCAAGTGACACAACTGCACCACCAGTTGCTATACAGCGCTCAAAAAGCTCACGCGATGATGAGGGATACACCCGGTCTGCTCCACAGCCCGCAACAACAACGCTGGTACCTCCCGCATTGAGAGCTGCGATTCCTGCTGCATAATCACAGCCCATAGCACCGCCCGATACCAGTACCAGTTCACAGTCTGCGGCAACTCTTCCCACCAACTCAGAAACCGCTTCTCCATACGGTGTTGACTTTCGAGCACCAATTGCGGATATGCAGTCTCGACTGAGTACCTCGGGATTGCCTTTCAGATATATCAGTTCTGGTGGCTTGGGTAAATCGAGCAAGGACTCTGGATAATACTCGGATTCCCGCTCTATCACGTATGTATCAGAAGACATGGCACGCTCCCACTCTATGAGACATTTCCACGCTGCCTGTATGCACACGCCTCGGCAACGTCATCTGCACTCACTAATTCATGCTTGTTCAAATCAGCTATGGTTCGCGCAACCCGGCTCGTTTTTAGTGTTGCTCGACCACTCAAAGCAAGGCCACGAGAAAACTGTTCAAGTTGTTTGAGTCCATCCTCAGAAAAACCCTCTGGAATCTCCTTGCGCTTAGTGGTAGAAGCAAGAAGCTTGTGTGACCGCCGCCATCTGCGAAACTCTTCTCCTTGAGACACCTGCTCTCGCATAGTGGCACTCGAAAGCGACGAAGTGTCGCGTAACATCAAATGAGACGCTGGTCGAGAAACATCAATGCGCATATCAAGGCGATCCATTAAGGGTCCTCCGAGCTTTTGCTGATAGTGCTCCACCGCTGTAGCTGAGCAACGACAAACGTGTTCTGTATCGCCCAAATACCCGCAGGGACAAGGATTTGAAGCACATACCAACTGAAAATCACAGGGAAATACAAACGCTCCTTCAACGCGTGTTATACGAACCTGTCGCTCTTCAATTGGTTGACGTAAGGCCTCGAGCGATGAACGTGAAAACTCAGCCAACTCATCCATAAACAAAACACCCTTGTGAGCGAGGGAAATCTCTCCAGGGATGACTGGTCGTCCTCCTCCTACAAGAGCAGCAGAAGAGATTGAGTGGTGAGGGGCCCTGAAAGGTTTTGTTCCGTGCTCAATGCTTTGCGTAGGAAGCCCGGCTACAGAATGCAGGAGCATAACCTCTGTTTGTTCTTCATCACCAAGCTTGCCCAAAATACTGGGAAGCCGACGCGCAAGCATGGTTTTGCCGGTACCGGGAGGTCCCACCATGATGATGCCGTGATGTCCCAAGGCCGCTATGGTAAGTGCTCGTTTGGCAAGATCTTGATCGATGACATCTGCATAATCGAGTTCGGCGGGCTTTTCGCTCTGAGAGTTGTCTGTATGGGAAAGACGCTCAGGCACATCATGGGGTCTGCGTTTGAGATCTGCCACATTTTTGATGACCTTTTGTTTGAGACCCAGTGGCGCCACAGAATCATCAATGCCAGCACTCACAAGCGTCAGACCCTCACGACTGGCATGAAGCGCATAGGCAAGTTGCCCGCGAACTGGATAGACCGACCCATCAAGACCCAACTCACCTACAAACAGTGTTTTGTACGTCCATTCAGGAGATATTTGCCCGGTCGCTATGAGAATTGCAAGCGCAATTGGCAGGTCATAGCCAGTTCCGTCCTTTCTCATTTCGCTTGGTGAAAGATTGAGTGTTACTAAGAAGCGAGGCATCTCGAAACCAACATGTTTGAGAGCACAACGCACACGAAGGCGAGATTCCAAGACCGAAGCACCCGGCAAACCCACAATCTGTATCCCCGGAATACCTCCAAAAATTGATATTTCGCAACCAACAGGAATCGTTTCTATCCCTTTGAGCTGTGCGCAGGCCACAGACGAAGTGTTGCCTAGCATGGGTTGTCCCATGTGCAGGCACCAACGAGGTGACGAAGCTTCGCACACTCATCACTTATGACATTGATAGCAATCACATCGAACCGAATGGTTTCCACCGCGAGGTGATACGCAATGTACATAAGGCCGAGACGATGGTAGGTATTTATTTTGCTTTGCGTAACAGACAACTCAGGCAAGATGTCAACACTATTGCCGAGGGCAAGCCGTGTTTTGACCTCTACAAGCACATAGACATCACCATCTTTTGCAATAATATCTGCTTCCCCAAAATCACAGCGCCAGTTTTGATCGATGATTTCATATCCTCGTTTAGCGAGGTAAACTGCTGCCATTCGCTCGCCTTCCTCCCCTAACTCATGAGGTTTGAGCTGGTCTGCTGGCTTGTCATAAATACGAGGACCCCACGACGTGTCTGGCAATTGACGCTGAGGAACAGATCTGTGAAATTGCAGTGGACGGTTGGGCACACCCCAAGCATACGATTCGAGATAGGGATTGTTGATGTCATCGATATCATCATAGGGAGGCTCATCGATGTCTGAGGGTGTTGGTGGAATAAACTCCTGCTCTTCAGATGTAGCATCTACCGTAGCGAGGCTGCTTTGCTCGGCTTCAGGCTCGCTTTGGAGTGCTACATCTGCTGGGTTGCTTTCCTCGCTTTGAGGTTCTGCGTCTGTTGGGTTGCTCTCTTCAGCTTGAGGGGCGACATCTGTTGGGTTGCTCTCCTCAGCTTGAAGCACAGCATCTGCTGAGTTGCTCTCTTCAGCTTGAGGCGCTGTTTCAGCTGTCAGACTCTCTTCTGAAGTAGCTTCCTCTTCACCATCAGGAAGAGCTCCAAAACTCTCATAGGTTTTGCGCTTGCGCTTTTTCTTGTGAGTACTTACGTCTTTGTCTTGTTCTTGCGCTTCACCTGCTTGAGCAAGCTTAGACGGAAGCTTATCTGCAGTCGGTGCTCGTTCCTCAGGATTGGTTCTTTCTTTCTCAGACGTTGATTGAACATCTTTTTTAGTGGACTTTTCCATATCTCCTCCTTTGCGTACGGAGCACAGAGGATGACAGGCGCGTCCAACAAAAATTCCACGTGATTACACAAAAACCTAACAGAATCTAACAGGAATCTAACAAAAGGACTTCTTTGCCAAGCTAGAGAACTATCCGTAAAAACGATACGTGACACTGTGGTGCTTAAGCCTCATCGGCCCTCTTCACGAAATTACTACAGAACGACACTCGATGGACGTCGCTCAGCCCAAGGGTTTGAATGGCTGCGATATGTTCTGCCGATGCATAACCCTTCGATTGTGCAAAGTGATATCCGGGATAGCTCGCATCAAGTGCCGTCATGAGATTGTCTCGGGCAACTTTTGCCACAATAGATGCAGCAGCGATGCAAGCAACCGAGCTATCCCCTTTGACAACAGCCTTTTCTCGCGGGTGGATGCCCAAAGGTATACCGTCTATGAGCACAGCTTGGGGCTCGACTCCTGCTTCCTGTATCGCTTGGGTCATGGCAAGGCGCAAACAACGAGCCATACCCAAAGCATCTATCGCAGCTGGCTCTATGAACGCCAAGCCAACAGCTGTTGCCACCTTGCTAATCTCTTCCGCAAGGATTTCTCGTTTTTGAGGAGTTAGCTGTTTGGAATCGTTGATACCCATGATGTGTGGTTCATCAGGTAGTGCCACAGCACATACACAGAGGGGTCCTGCCACCGCACCTCGACCAACCTCGTCGAGACCCAAAACGACTCCTGTTCCACCAAGACTTCTCATCTGCTGATAGAGACTATCAACACGCTGCTTCTCGGCTGTAATGCGCTCGTATCGACGACGCGTCCTCCTGAGCGCATCTTGGACTCCCCGTCGCTCGTCTGCTTCAAAGCGCTCGAGCAAAGCGGGAATCTCATGCTCGTGTGCCTGCGTAAGGAGACGAGCGATATCAGAGACACGCATCGTCGGAGCATCTTCTGATTGAAAACCAAGCGAATCGCATTTCATAATGAATATCCCACATGAACAGTTACTTGAGTGCAGCCTCATTCACAAAGAGCTCAGACCTGCGCTCAAAGTAGAGTTTTTGTAAGTACCACGACACACATACTGCAATGAAAGTCATGACGAGTTGTGCCACCGATGATCCAAATCGATTAAATAGAGCGCCGCCCAGATAGCTACCAAACCCACCATAACTATCAAGACCTGACGTTGTGCTTCCTAGTCCAAAAACAGCAAGAACAGCGATTATGCCAGTAATCCAAATGCTTATGAATGGCACGCGTAAATACGATTTGATTGCATTCTTTTCAAAACGAGCAAGACGACCACGTACAACGAGAAACCATACGGCGAGCAGTATCATTCCTATAGCGAGAACGACGAGAAAAAACATGACGGCGCCTAAACCCGAATCTGCACCATACCCCAATCCTTGAATCATGGAGTGATACGAACTGAGTTGACTGACCGATGCGAACAGCCTCAAGGCATTGTACACACTTATCGCTGCAGAGGCATAGCATAAGAACCAGACAACAAACTTGTAAAAGTTAAGTGGCTTATCTGTTTGAGGATAAGCTGGTGCAGAAAACCACTGAGAAACAACTGATGATGCTGGCTGGGAAGCAACTGACACGTCTGAACGTGTTGTTGGCTTTACCGTTGCTGTTTTTGTGCTTATCTCAAAAGGTGTCTCGACCGTAGGGTGAGCCATCTTTGTTGAAGCGGGCGCCACATCTTCAACAGTCTTCACCTTAGCTCCCTCAAAACGAGAACTCAGTTGTGCTCCACACTTACCGCAAAACTGTGCCCCAGCAGGCAACTCCTTACCACATTGAGGACAAAACATCACGCATCCCCTTCCTTTCATCGTTTAGAGGCGAGCGCCACACATGCCACAAAAAGCCTGACCTGCCTTAATCGCATGACCACAGTTGCCACAGAAGGAGGCCATAGGTACTGCTTGGATAGAAGACTCTACCCCAACCTTTGATCCGCAATTCATACAAAAGGCATCAGATTTAGGGAAACGCTGATTAATGATGTTTGAACTCGTCCAAATCGCCTCGCCATCGGGTTTGGACGAGCCGAAAGGCCCTGAGACATCGCCTGTCTACCGCTCGCCTTTCCTC
>JAFUCQ010000137.1 GCA_017459605.1 Atopobiaceae bacterium | reverse complement strand
CTTCTATGCATAACAAAGAGGTACGTGGTAAACGCTCAATTCTGCTTGCCGTCCTTACGCCAATGTTTGTGCTGCTTTTGGCTGAGGTGGGTCTTTTGATGGGCATCTTGTGGAACAGCGGCATCACGGCACGCATCGACACAAACGATATTGCCACCATGGATCGCCAAGTCCAAACACGTTCAGATTTTGTGATGAACCGCTTTGAAACCATTCTTGCCGAGACAGACGCGCTTGCGGAAACTATTAACAGCCAAGCCGCCGAACTGCGTGCTCAGCAAGCATTTGATCCTCACGATATAGCCACCAACAATGAATCCTGTACACGCCTTTTGAATAGCATTGTGCCCTCCATGATTACGAGTTTGAGAGGAAGCGAAACGTCAGGCGTTTTTGTCATTCTTAACAGTGATGATTTAAGTAAACATAGTGAAAGTGGTGCGTACGGAAACAAACCCGGCGTCTTTATAGGTGACGCTGATCCCACCAATACAGCGAGTCCGCGAAACGATGACCTGACCATTGAGTGCGCCTCGACGGAGATTATCTCCAATCATGGTCTTACAACAGGAAGAAACTGGACACCATCGTTTAACTTTGCGTACCGTACGTATCCTTCCGAACACGACTATCTCTACAAGCCCTATCAGACTGCGTACGATGCCGAGACACCAAGCAGTGCAAGCGAGTATGGATACTGGAGTATGGCAATGATTCCCAGTGTCCAAAACCGCCAACTCAGCCTGACGTATTCTCAACCGCTCATTTTGGATGACGGTACGGTGTATGGAGTTGTTGGCTTTGATGCCACGACCTATTTCTTGAGCAAGCTTCTGCCCTACAACGAGCTCATTGACTTAGACGAGGGCTCATACATGATTGCACGCACCACGGTAGATGAGCTCGCGGTGAGCGAGGGCGGTTTTGTCAAGCTCGATCCCTTGATGTGTGTTGGCTACAGTCCCATCGAAAATGCAGAGTATGGCCATCCTTTTACGATGGTTCGTGGAACGGGATCAAGCAGTTCTTATCACAGCGTCAATGGTCAGTATTATATTTCTGCAGATCAGCTCAAGCTCTATAAGAGCAATGCTCCGTTTAGTAATGAGCGTTGGATGTTGTTGGGCCTCATGCCTCGGTCGGCACTTCATCAGTTTAGTAATCAAGTGCTCAGAACAATGGGAATGGCTGTTCTCTTTATGTTGCTCTTGGGATTTGTGGGATCCATCGTAGCTGCCTATGGTTTGGCGCGTCCGTTGCGCAAACTCTCAGATGAGGTCAAGCAGGCAGACCTGAGTGGTCAAAAGAGTCTGAATTTGTCTGCCACGGGCATCACCGAGGTTGACCAGCTGACCGACGCCATATCAACGCTTTCTCAAAAGGTTGAAAAAACGAGCATGATGGTACAAGAGCGCCTCGAGTATGAACGTGACTTTGATCTGCTCACTGGCCTTATGAATCGACGCGCGTTTTATCGGAGGGGAGAAGAGATTTTCTCCCAGCCTGATGCGCTCAAACAGGCAGCCATTGTCATGCTCGACCTCGATAACCTCAAGACATACAACGACTCATACGGTCATGACTGTGGCGACAAGTACATTTCTACAGCGGCACAGTGCTTCCAGCATGGTGTACCGGCTAACGTTATTGTTTCTCGCGTTTCGGGCGATGAGTTCTTTTTGTTGTTCTATGGCTATGACAGTCACGCTGACATAGACAAAGACATCGAACACATGTGGGAAGAGATTCAAAAAAGTGAGTTTGTGCTCCCAGATGGAAAACACACGCATATTGCTGCCTCGGGTGGTGTTGCGCTCTATCTCGAGGATAGTTCTGAGTTTGCTGAGCTCATGAAACTCGCAGACTTTACGATGTATCAGGCAAAAGAGTCGGGAAAGAACAACATTGCCTACTTTGATTTTGATACGTATCAGGAGCGCTCATCTGCTATTCGAATTGAAAACAACTTTAACGAGTTGATGGGCGATTTCAGCCTTGCGCATTATCACTTCCAGCCAATCTTTGATGCGCACACCGGTGAGCCCTTTGCTTATGAAGCCCTCATGCGTGTGTCAGTTGGCCTGCTCAAAAGTCCGTTTGACGTGATTGAGATCGCGCGTAAATCAGATCGTCTGATGGAAATTGAACGTATGACGTGGACGCGTACCATCGAATGTTATGAGCAGCTCAAATCTCATGACAAGCTCTCAGAAGCAGCATATCTCTTTGTCAACTCCTTTGGAAATCTGTCGCTTTCTGAAGACGAGCTGTCGGGCATCTCCAAGCAGCATGCTCAAAGCGTCCACAACATGGTGATTGAGATTACTGAAAATGTTGATATGGACGAAGGTGCGACGGCACTGAAACGAGACATGCCCGGCTTCTCTGGCTTCTTTGCTCTCGATGACTACAGAAGTGGATACAACTCAGAACTCAAGCTGTTGACCTTGTGTCCTAAGTTTGTCAAGGTGGACATCACCATCATTCGAGACATCCACTTATCGCCCGACAAGCAGCGCATTGTTTCTCAGATTGTTGAGTATGGTCATGAGCGCGACATGCTTATCGTTGCAGAGGGCATTGAGACAGCAGAAGAACTCAATACCTTGCTTGAGCTCGATGTTGACCTGTTCCAAGGCTATTATCTCGCCCGTCCTGCTGCAGAGCCGCTCGAAATCAGCGATGAGGCTGCCCTCCAAATCATGGATTTTGCTGAGCGTAAGAATTCCGAGCACGGCACGCAGGCAGGGGGCGAACAGACTGAGGACAACTCGTGAGAGAGCGATTTCTCAAACGACTGCTGCGTGGATACGAAGCGTGGTATGACGTAGAGCAAAACTACGAGTTTGCAGGTCGTAGATTTGCAGCGTATGCAGAGTATCACGCCCATGGTGAGCATTACATGCTGGTGAAGCGTGCTAAGCTTTGGGAAGCAGACGTACATCAGTATCTCTTTTTTGAGAGTTGCCATCGCCTTGATGAAGAAGCGCTTGAAGCGCTGGTTGCGTACATGAAAACGCAAGCGCTGAGCAAGGTGTGTCCCGAGAACAATCACATGTCGAGTGATCTTGGGCTCATTATTGTGGCAGATGAGATAGATGATGCAGCAAATGCTCTGCTCAAGCGCACTCGGTATAAAAAAAACTACAGCTTTGGGTTGAGAGGTTGGAGTGATCTCAAGCTGGTTGCTGTTGATATGAATAAGCGACACGTTGTTAGTAACCCTGCAGGAAAAGACATGCGGCAATCGATCGAAAAAAGCCTGTCTTTTGAGCTTGAAGGAGCGGGAGTATGAACCTATTGCTCGTTTTGATTATCAGTGTGGTTGTGTTGTTTTTGGGCTATGTCATTTATGGCAGCTGGCTTGCTCGCCAGTGGGGGATTGATCCAAAAAAAGAAACCCCTGCCCATAGCCTTGAAGATGGTGACGACTTTGAGCCAACGCCACCCTATGTTGTTCTCGGCCATCACTTTAGCTCGATTGCGGGAGCAGGGCCTATAAACGGGCCCATTCAGGCAGCGATCTTTGGCTGGGTGCCCGTGCTTCTTTGGATTTTGCTTGGTGGTGTTTTCTTTGGTGCTGTTCACGACTTTGGAACGCTTTTTACCTCACTGCGAAACAAGGGACAATCGCTCGCGCTGATTGTTCGAGACTACATTGACAACACGGCAAAGACTCTGTTTACCCTTTTTGCGTTCTTGTCTTTGGTGCTTTTGGTGGCTGCCTTTACCTCCATTGTGGCTGGCACCTTTGCTGTAACAGGAGCTGATGCTGCGGTTGATGATCGCAATATGACAACCGCCTCAATATCAATCTGTTTTATTGGAGCAGCTATTGTCTGGGGGATACTGTTTCGGGGTCGTCGCGCTCCGATGGACGTTGATATTGTGTTTGGCATTGTTGTTATCGTCATCTGTGTTGCTTTTGGTTTGATTTTTCATCCGCTCGCACTCAATACCCAAGCGTGGATGTGGATACTTGGAGCTTACATCTTGGCAGCATCGCTGGCTCCCATGTGGATTTTGCTCCAGCCTCGTGACTATCTGTCGAGCTATCTGCTGTATGCCATGATGTTGCTCTCGATTGTGGGCATCATCGGTGCTGGTATCAACGGTGCTGTAACAAATTTGGACATGCCTGCATTCAACGGTTTTTGGGTGAGCAATGCTGCTGTTGACGCGTCTGGCACAGCTTTGCTCAATGCCGACGGCTCTTCCATTATCAACCAAGCTGCTGCGTCAGGCTATTTGTTCCCAACTTTGTTTATTACCATTGCCTGCGGCGCTATCTCGGGTTTTCACAGTTTGGTTGCATCGGGAACTACGTCCAAGCAGATTGACAACGAGCTCCATGCTCAGCCCATTGGCTACGGTGGCATGCTCATTGAATGCGTGCTGGCTGTTATCAGTGTGTGTGCAGTTGCCTTTGTGTGGAATCAGTACCAAGCAGGAGAGTTTAGCGCTCCAACGCAGGTCTTTGCGAGCGGTTTATCGGGGATGCTCTCAACGGTGCTTGGTGAGGCGTCTCAGCCAGTGTTTTACCAGCTCTTGATTCTGGCAGTGTCTGCCTTTTGTTTAACAACCCTCGATACCGCAACACGCCTTGCTCGCTTTATGTTCCAAGAGCTGTGGATTCCTGTTGGCAAAACCGAAGCAACAGTGAGTGGCTGGCGTGCCGTCCTTGCTAACAAATATGTGGCGACCTTTGTAACGGTTGGTTTGGGCTTGTTCTTGGGAATGACGGGCTACAGCATCATTTGGCCTTTGTTTGGTGCTGCCAACCAACTCCTCGCTGCACTTGCCATGCTCGCTGTATCTGTGTGGCTGAGAAATGCAGGTCACAACAACAAGATGTTTTATGTGCCGATGGTGTTTATGATGCTCGTTACCTTAGCATCTCTGTTCTTTACCATTCGAGATAAGTTTGTTTTGTTTTCAGGAGGTCCCGAGCTGTTGAGTGCTCAAGCAGGAGGCTCTGTAGGCGTTGTTGTGCAGCTGGCAATTGCGGCAGTTTTATTTGTGCTGGCAATAGTTCTGGCAGTCAAAAGCTTCAAGTCGCTCATGTCTCGGGCATAGGGCTGGCTCTGGGATAACGGTTGCATGAGAATGTCTGTGCACGAATCACCGCGAGTAGATACAGGTGGCTCTCCGCTGTCGGCTGAAAGGCCAGCGCAGGAGCCTGAGCGAGGGCCAGCGCAAGGGTTGGCGCAAAGTTTTACGCAAGAGCCAGTGCAAGGGTTGGCGCAAAGGCCGGCGCTACTCGCGCGACGACCCATGGTGATACTGCTTGCTATTGCGAGCTGTGCGCTGTGGGGAAGTGCTTTTGCTTTTGTGAAGCTCGGCTACGAACTCTTTGAGATTGGCTCGGCAGAGCCTGCACAACAGCTCTTGTTTGCGGGCATGCGCTTTTCTTTTGCAGGGCTGATGGTTCTTGTAGCAACAACGCTTGTGAGACGAAAAGCTCTGATTCCAAGCCGAGAAGAGCTCTCTCAGATTGGTCTTTTGGCGCTGGCTCAAACAGGCTTTCAGTATGCCTTGTTCTACATCGGGCTTGCTCATGCTTCTGGGACAAACGCATCTCTTGTGCAAGGAACATCTGCCTTCATTCAGATTCTGCTGGCAACCTTGGTTTTTCGTCAAGAAAAGATGACCATGCGAAAGCTACTCGGCAGTGCTCTTGGAATTATTGGTGTTGCTCTGGTTACCCTGCGCGGTGGTGGTATGACGGGTGAGTGGTCACTTGTGGGCGAGGGACTCGTGTTGGCATCGGTGGTAGCAGGAGGAACAGCAAGCTGCTTGATGCGCAACTTTGGCAAAAAGGGAGACCCGCTCCTGTTGACCGGCTGGCAGTTTTTACTTGGTGGAGCAAGCCTGAGCGTTGTAGCGCTTCTTTTGGGAGGACGTATTGGTGCGGTTTCGCCCCCTGCGATAGGGGTGCTCGCCTACTTGGCAGCGCTTTCTGCCAGCGCGTTTTCCATGTGGTCATCGCTGCTTAAATACAATCCCGTGTCACGTGTGGCAATGTTTCGCTTTTTCATCCCGCTCTTTGGAGTGTTGTTTTCAACGCTTTTTCTCGGCGAAGTATTGCCGCACGAACAGCTCATCCTCGTAGCCGTGGCTTTAGGGCTCATTGCTACGGGAACAATCGTGGTCAATAGCGAATCGTGAGCGAGACGCGCAGACTAGCTCTCAGGCGCGCCAGCACGGCTGGATACGGCCGACTCGCTACGGGCAGCTCGGCACGGGCGGTTTGCTACGGCGGCTTGATACGACCGGCTCGCTACGGCCGGCTCCAACACGGGTGGGTCGTGCAAAGTCAGCAGCTCGATTGGCTAGAAGCGCTTTTCTCCGTGAAGAATCATCATGAGGTCTTCTTTTGCCTCAATCTCAGGAGCGCCAACCTTCTCTTCCCAATTCTCGGGCTCGATTTGCTCAAGTGAGATGGTGATGGTCTCTGGCGGACATCCCCACGCATCCATAAGGAGCTGGTTCATCTTCTCGACCATGTCGTCGAGCTTTTCTTGCGGGCGCGGATAGCATTTGATGGCAACGTAGGGCATGGTTTCTCCTACCTTTCTAGCGCTAACAACAGCTCATGAGACGTAGATGCCTCTATCAGGCAGAAAAACGCCTCGTTTGCCCAATTGGGATTCTTGAGAAGCGCGCGTCCAATACCAATGACATCGGCAGCCTCTTCTTCGAGGAGGTCTTGAGCCTGTTCAATATGCGTGACACCGCCAGCAACGAGCACCGGAATAGAAACAGCACGTTTCACCGCTGCTGACATATCTTTGAAGTAGCCGGGCTCGTTGTGTCCCGGACGGGTAAAGCGGCAGAGTCCACCAGACAAATCGATAAAGCAGATGCCCGCCGCTTCGAGCAGGACGGAGGCTTGTACAGCATCGCCGATGGTTGACCCTCCCTCAAGGTAGTCACTTCCACCCAGACGCACCGCTACGGGATAGTCTTGCCCGACCGCTGCTTTGACGTCAGCGATAATCTCGAGCAAAAGGCGCAAGCGACCTTCGAGTGAGCCGCCGTAGGCATCAGTTCTGTGGTTTGTAAGGGGACTATAGAACTGGTTGAGCAAATAGCCATGAGCGCTGTGCAGCTCAACACCGTCAAAACCCGCAGCCTTAACGCGTTTCGCCGCAGCAACGAACTGCTCTTTAATCTCGGCAATCTCTGTGTCGCTGACGGCGTGGGCGGGTTCTGTGTCGCCCAATCCAAGTCCATCGAGACCCTTGGCAAGACTTCCCATCGAAATCGCACTGGCACTCCACGGCTCCTCGCCAATTATGCGGCGAAAAGCGGCAGCACCGGCATGGCTTATCTGCGCAAATGCGAGCGTGTCTCCCATTTTGCAATGGGTGGCTAAGCGGGTGAGCCCTGCTGTCATACCGTCATTGGCAATGCTCACCTGATTTGCTTTAGCGCGCCCGCGCGGGTGAACAAACATGTGCTCGGTCACCACCAGCGAGAGATTACCGCCAGCAACACGCGCTTCGTAGTGAGCAAGAAGCTCATCGCTCGTTTCGCCCTCGGGAGAGCTCACGTAGGTTGCCATAGCTGGCATAAAGATGCGATTCTTGAATGTGAGCGTGCCTGTGCTCAATGGCTGCTGTACACAGGAAAGCTCCGTAGTCATAGTCAATCACCTGTTTCCCATTTGGTGACAAAGCGTCGCCAAAATGCGCCCCTAGAAACAACTCCATGATACGTGAAGCGCCCACCCATGAGCTGGCAAGGCTGCTGGAAATCCGTGAGCGTGTTTCTCGCGTGGAGTGAGAAGCCGCGAGCATATTGCTTGTCTTTAGCCGCTGGGAAGCCGCGAGCGTGTTTTTCGCATGGGGTGGAGATTGCAGACTTCGAGCGCCCTACTGGCTCAGCCTGCCTAATTAATGTCGACAAAGTTGAGCAGCGCTAAGAAGAGATACATGCCGATGAGACCAAAGGCAATGGCATTGACCACGCCACGTGGCGCTCGTCTCAAGGCTCTATCCATGAGAGGATAGACAAGCCACACAATGAGGGTTGCGGCAATACTGTAGACAATAGAGTTCTGCAGACACACCTGACCCATGAAGTTGAACGGCATGTCTCGGTAGTCCCACAGCTCGTAGTGCTGGTTGGAAACCATGCCGGTGGTAAAGTCGATAGCGGTGCTCACCAAGGCGTTGAGCAAAAAGCTCAAGACGAGGGCGGGAAGCACACGTCCACCAGTTTTCTTGAGAAGCCAACGGGCAGTTGGATGCAAAATCAGCACGATAGCAACGAGAGCTGCTCCTTCAGCCGTAAAGGGAAAGAGCCACTGGCTCCAGAGCATGGTGTTGGTGGGATCGTATCCGCCCATGAACACACCAGCTACGATGAGCTGACAAAAGAGCATCTCTGCCCAGTGACCCAAGAGAGAAAACACAATGAAATAAATCATGAGGTCGCGCCAAAACTCCCACGTTTTAATGCGCTCCTTTAACGGGATGTCCCAGCTATGACCAGTGGCGCTTCCGGGTACCATGTCGGGCGGCTCAATCAGCAGGCGCTGGGCTTGCGGTCCAAACATAAGGTAGAGAGCAACCGCAGCGCCACCAACGTATTCAAGCACAACAAAAACGTTTACGGCGGCAGGCCCAATGTATCCTGCGAGTATTTCAAACGCACCATAAACAGCGTGGTCGACAAAACTCAGAAAGAGAAAGGATAGGACGGTGAGTGCTCCTAACCAACGGGCGCTGTGAGCTCGAACCGACATAAGCCAGAGTGTCGTGGTGCCTCCTGCCATCAGGATGAGCACGCGTATCATGGAAATATCGTAGTCAAAGAGCTCTCGATCCGAGATGAAGGCAAGTACCAAGGCAAGCAGCTGGGCGAGGACAAAATAGGCAGCGCAGAGCGTGAGTGCGAGACTGCGCTCACGCTCTGGACGTTGAGACGTTTGATTTGTCGTTGTATGAGAACTCACAGCTAGCCAGCTTGTGATGTCACGGCAACACCTGACTGGGCGTTGCTTTGGAGCAAATCGTTGAGCTGTTGATAGTCCTCTTTAATCTTGTTGAGCTGTTCTTCGATTTGTGCACGCTCATCGCTGGAAATCAGGTCTTGGTTGTCGAGGCTTTCCTGAATGGCGTCAGGACCACCACCCAATACTTCGACAAGCGTTGATAATTCTTCTCGTTGACTCTCGGCAGTGGCCTGCTGTTCTTGGCTTTGCATCTGGCCCAAATCGATGCCCTCAGGAGGACTGATGGCATAGAGTGAGAACAGAATGCCGCCAGCGATAGCGATGACTACAAAGGCAATGTTCAAACCTGCTTCGGGAAGACGTGCAAGCCAGCGCTCAAGGAGCGGATAGACGTACCACGCAATGATTGACGCCGCTGCTCCAAAGGCAAGGGCATTCTGCAAACAAATCTGACCCATGAAATTGCCAAAGTGGTCTGAATAGTCCCAGTTTTGAAGCTCTGCATTAAAGATGAGTCCACCAACAAGCTCGATAAGGGTGCAGGTGAGCATGTTTGCCAAGAAGCTCAACACATAAGGCACAATGCGGTTGTTGAACTTCTTTTTGAGCCAAATAAACAGGGGATAGAGCAGCAGTGCAATGAGAACAACGGCAAGACCTTCCATGGGATAGGGATAGAGCCAGTCTCGCCAGAGCATTGTGTTCGAGGGATCGTACTCACCTTGGACAAGGCCAAGGCGAATGAGCTGGCACATTGCCGCTTCCATCCAGTGACCAAGCACGGAAAAGACAACAAAATACATGACAAGGTTTCTGACGAGCGGCCAGCCTTTGCGCTCGATGGAAAGCTCATCTTTGGTGTAATAGCCTTTGTCCTTGGCAAAGTTATTTACAAGAACTGCTTTAACACGCTTGGAAAAGATGAAGTAGCACATCAAGAAGAGGTAGAAGAAGTTCTGGAAAATCATGGTGCTGAGTGAAAAGGTGCCCGTCTCCATGACTTCGTTGATGGTTTGCGCCGCAATACCAATGATTGAAATCACAATAACGAAAGGTCGTCCAACCTTATAGCGGTTGAGGAAGAACCACAAGGCAACTCCTTCGAGGACAACCATTACCCAGTCGATGATGTTGAGGGAACTGTAGACAATGGTGTCTCGTGAGGTGAGAATTAGCGCCACCAAGGTGCCAACAACGTGAAGCGCAAAGAACACCTGCACCACGCGCATAAAACCCAGCTTGTCTGGACTTGAGAACTTAACTGCTTGATAGGCGCGTTTTGCAGACTTTGTTGCAGCCTTGTGTTGGGAGCGAGCTTTCTTGCGGGCTTCTCGCATCTTGGTGCGAGCCTGCTTTGCATTGTCGCGATTTCCGCTCTCGTTTGCGATGACAGCGATACGTGCTGCTTCGTCTGCTTCTTCGTCGGCATCCATGGCGAGGCCGACAATGCGAACTGCCTCTGTGGCATCAGCTTGTGCGGCTTGAGTTATCGCTGCTCGGTCGGCTTTGCCCGTAGCGTATGCGCGCTCGATTGCCTGCTCGGCTTGGTCAAGAGCAGCGAGCTTGTCGTCTGTGCTGCTTGCGACGGGAGTGTTGGTGCTAAAGTGAGCGCCGTGCCGTGCCTGAGACTCAGGATTGTTGGGCGTGGCGCTGTTTGGTGCTGGGTTGCCAGCTGGCGTCTGGCTGTTGGGCTGTGTATCAACCATGATGAGGTATCCCTTCAGGTGCAATTAAAACCTTCAACGCATCATTATACGAGTTCCCTCGAGTAATGTTTGCTGGTCTACGTTGAATGGGGTGAGATTTTTGCCTGATTTTGCCTGAAAGAGCAATCTGTTTGGGTTTAGTTATGTGCGTCGGCAGGCTCTTGTGTGCGCTGGTGGCTCCCCGCGCCGAAAGGCTCTTGTGTGCGCTGGTGGCCCCTACGTTTGCCGGAGGGCTCTTTGCGCCGAGTCTGCTGCCCTCACTTAGGTACATTCGAAGGCACATCGGAGGAACTGATGCGTCTAGTCCTCTTTTCCGATGAAGGAGAAGATGACAAAGCAGATTGCATCGAGAAGTACGATGGTAGAGCCCACGGGTGTGCTCGCAAGAATCGAGATGAGCATGCCCAAAAGAGCACACCCCACACCAATGGCTGCGCTGGTAATGGTCACTGCTCTGAAGGTATGACATACCCGCATGGCACTCAAAGCAGGAAACACCACAAGCGCTGAGAGCAAAAGTGCCCCAACCAGACTCATGCCTACCACAACTACCAGTGCAATCATGATGGCAATAACAAGGTTGTAGCGAGCGGTGGGCATGCCACAGGCACGAGCGTACGACTCGTCAAAGGTAACAGCAAAAACACGGTTATAGAGCAGGATAAATCCGCCTACGACCACCACACTCATGACAGCGCTTAACAAAACGTCATTTCCTGTGAGCGTCAGAATCGAAGTCGAGCCAAAAAGTGTGGAGCAGACATCTCCCGATACGTTAGAGCGAGAACCAAAGACGTTCATGATGAGATAGCCTCCCGCAAGGGCGGTCACCGCCATCATGGTGATGGCGGCGTCTCCTCGAACCTTGGCGTCTTGTCCGCGTCGCAAGAGCAAAACCGCAGCTAAAACTGTGACGGGAATGATGATGAGCATGTCTTGGGTAATGCTTGCTACCGAGGCAACCGCATAAGCGCCAAAAGCAACATGCGACAGTCCGTCGCCTATGAAAGAGAGTCGTTTCATAACAAGGGTGGTTCCGAGCAACGATGAACACAGGGCAACAAGGACTCCCACAATCAGGGCGTAGATGACAAAGGGATATGAGAGATATTCTGCAAGCGTTTGAAAGACGTTCATGAGTGGACTCCTTTCACGTGAGCCCGGTAGTGATTGACAGTGGTGAAGAGGGGAGGCGTGTGTCCTAAAGCAAGGACATGCGTAGAGTGCCAGAGTGCCTCGCTGACGTCGTGGCTCACGGCAATGACTGCAATGCCTCCACCTCTCAGCTCTTCAAGCAGGGCATAGAGGGTGTGCGCTGCCGTGGGGTCAAGACCTGTTGTTGGCTCATCAAGGACGATGAGCTTGGCTTCGGCACAGAGTGCCCGCGCCAACAACACGCGCTGTCGCTGACCTCCCGAAAGTTCGTCGAAGGGTCGATTCTTGAGGTCGAGTGCTCCCACGCGCTCGAGAGCATCATCGGTTGCTTGTTTGTCTGCCTTGCTAAAGAAGGGACGGTGTCCAAGGCGAGGAAGCCGCCCAGAGAGGGCTACCTCCCACGCAGAAGCTGGAAAGTCTCGTTTGTTGCCGCCTTGCTGGGGTAGGTATCCAAGCTCTCCTCGGCCAATGCCGTCGCTCAGCTCGATGGTTCCGGCGAGTGGTGCTTGCAGTCCAAGCAGTGTTTTGACGAGTGTCGATTTTCCCGTGCCATTCTCGCCAACGACGCAAATCATTTCTCCAGCGCTGAGGGAAAAGTTGATGTTGGTTGCTACGGGATGTGATCCATAGCCAACACTCAAGTTTGTACAGGTTAGATACGCCATGGGTGTGGTCCTTACATCATTAGATTCTTACATCATTAGATTGAGGGTGGGCGCTACGTTGGTTTGTTTACTGCTGGGTGCTGCTGTGGTTGTTAAGTCAGCGCATCCATGAGGACGCTGAGGTTGTTTTCCATGGTGGAAAGGTAAGTTTTGCCAGCTTCGATGTCTGCATGCGAGGCAGATTGGAGCGAATCTATGACAAGAATCTGCTGGTTGTGGGCTTGTGAGGTGTTGATGACAGTGCGCGCGAGGTTTTGGTCGGAGTCCTCGATGACAAGCACACTGTCGACACCAAGCTCATCGAGCTTTTTGGCAAGAAAGCTGACAACATCAAAGCTCGCCTCGGTCTCGGCGCTACAACCGGGAAACGCAGCATAGTAGGAGAGCTGGTAGTCTTCGGTGAGATAGCGGAAGGGGAAGCGATCCGCAAATACCAAGGTGTCATAGGTTGCCTGAGAGATGTTGTCGCTATAGCTTTTGTCGAGCTCAGCGAGTTGCTGTTTGTAGGCAGCTGCATGTTCGGCATAGGTGGTAGCTGAGTCGGGGTCTACGCGACCGAGCTCATCTGCTATGGCATCGACGATAATCTGGGCGTTTTTGAGCGAGAGCCACACGTGCTCGTCGTATTCGGGAGTGTCGTCGTGGTCGTCGTCGCTCGTGGCGTGGTCGTGGTCGCTGTCGTCGCTTGTGGCGTGGTCGTCGTCGCTGTCGTCGCTTGTGGCGTGGTCGTCGTCGCCGTCGTCGTCGCTCGTGGCGTGGTCGTGGTCGCTGTCGTCGCCTTCGGACTCATCGTGGCCAGTTGACATACCCTCTACCAGCTCCTCTTCGACAGCCGCGCTTCCAATAGCGTCAAGCAGACTCACACTATGAAGACCATCGATATCAGCGGCGGTATCTCGCGCCCACTCATCGGATTCTCCGCCTACATAGACAAAGAGGTCGGCTTTGTTGATGCTGGCGACATCCTCAACACTCGGTTGATAGCTGTGCAAATCAACACCACTACCTGTGAGATAGTTCACATCAAAGCGGTCTCCACACTCGCCGATGACTTGTCTCGTAAAGTCGTAGGCAGCAAAGTTGGTGCATACCACTGAAATCTTGCTTGGAGCGCCATTCTGGGCTTCAAGTGGCTTGTTGGATGTGGGAGAGCACGCACTAAGAAGTGTCAGGCTGAGTCCGAGTGCTGCGAACAAAGCGATGAGTCGTTTCATTCGGCTGTTTCCTTTCTGATGTACTAGTTGTTGTTTTCGCTATCTTGCTTGGGGTTAGCATGGTCTCGAGTTATCTTGCTTGGGGTTAGCATGGTCTCGAGTTATCTTGCTTGGGGTTAGCATGGTCTCGAGTCGAGTCCATGCAGTCTTCGCATACGCCGTATAGGACGGTGCGCGTTGGCTCTACCTTGAAGCTGTGATGCTCGAGTACGTGTTCTGTGAACTCGCCAACCATGTGGCAGTCGAGCGGAAGCGCTTGTCCGCAGTCAAGGCATACCAGCTGACCGGTGCTTTGTGCTTGCGCTATCCGGTAACGAGCCTCGCCACCGGGGGCGGTTACCTTGAGAGCAAAGCCCGCAGACACCATCGACTCAAGGTTGCGATAGACCGTTGAGCGCCCAATGCGCTCACCTGACGAAATCAGAGAAGACCAGATTTCATCGACCGTGAGATAGCGCCCTTCGTTGTTTGCCAGACAACTACTCACGAGGTCGCGTTGACGTGTTTTGTACTTGCCACGCTCGGCCATGGGTTTCTCCTCACCGGAGTGATTAAATAGAATTTGAAAACCGATTTCAAATTCTATCACAGAAAAGGACTGCGTGCCCAACTATTACTTGTTCGGCAGGGTGTGCTTCGTGCGGTGCTTCGTACGGTGCTTTGTGCGGTGTGCTTAGTGTTGCTGCTGAATAATTACCGACTATAGAAAATAGGGGACTCTGAATCCTGCGGAAATGCTGATTTCGGTTTCTATAGTCGGTAGTTTTGCCGAGACAGCAGATCTTGTCGGTAGTTTTGCCGAGGGAGCAGATCTTGTCGGTAGTTTGCCGAGGGAGCTACCTTTCTTGGTAGTTTTGCCGAGACAGCAGATTTTGTTGGTAGTTTTGACTCAGTCCGCTATCCGCTTGGGTAGTTTTGCCTAGGGAGCAGATCTTGTCGATAGTTTTGCCGAGACAGCAGATTTTGTCGGTAGTTTTACTGGGATAGCTGAACGTCGCGGTAGTTTTGCTCCGCAGGTTTACCAAATAAAGTTGGATTTGAGCTGCTCACCATTGTCAACGAGAATGTCTTCGCCTGTGATTGAGCGATTTTGCATCGTGAGATACCACGCCAAATCTGCAATCTCTTCTGGTTCTGCCCATTTGCCCAACAGTGTCTCGGCGAGCACCTGCGCGTAGAGCTCTTCGCTCTCTAAAATGTGCTGGTTAAGAGGGGTGATAACACCGCCGGGAGAAATGCTGTTGCAGGTAATACGACGCGGCGCCAAGCTCAGGGCGAGGTTTTTCATGTAGCCAATGATGCCGGCTTTGCTTGCAACATAGCGAGCAAACTCAGCCCCATTACGAGCAGAAGCAGAGGCGATGAAGAGCACCGAACGCAAAGACGAGCAGCCCATGAACGCCTCGTTAAAGCTCATGGTTCCTTCGAGGTTGATGCTGAGAGAATCATCCTCAGCTTGCGTGCCTGCGCTGTGGATGAGGACACTGATGTCAGCAATACGCGCCGCAAGAGCAGAAGCGTCTTCGCAAATGTCGTGGATAAAGTGCTGGTAGTTGGGATGCTCAAGAGCAGATGGGCATACATCAACGCCAAAGACCGAACAGCCCTCATCGCAAAACTTTTGTGCGATGGCCAAACCAATTCCCCGAGAGCTTCCCGTAACGAGAACTCGTGTTGTGCTATCTACTAAGTGTCTATTGCTCATCATGTAACCTTGGAGTTTGTTGGCGGTCATTTGTGGATTGTCTGCCGGTCATCTGCGGACTGTCTGCCGCTCATTTGAGGGTTCTCTGTTGGCGGTCATTTGCGGGCTCTCTGCTGGCGGTCATCTGCGGGCTGGCTACTGCTTATCGCTTAAGCTTGGGACATGTTTGTGCTTGCCTGTTGATGGCGCTCAGCCAAAATGCTCTGCGTGAGTTTATAACCAATCGGAGAAAACACGACCTCAAACAAAAGCTCCAGAACAGCTCCGGTAAGAGCGCAGGTAAAGCACTGCATGAGTGTCCAGCCAAAGAAGGTTCTGCTCACCAGAAGCGCAAATACGAGGTTGTCGACAAACTGAGCACTAAAGGTTGAGATGTACGCGCGTGTAGCAAAAGCTCCAAACGAGCTGTCGTTATTCAGGCGTTTGCCGATTCCTGCGTTCATGTAGTTGTTGAGCACTGCTGATACCGCAAAGGCAATCGAGCTTCCCAGAATAATGAACCATGTTCCCCGAAAGGTCGAATCAAGTGCAAGGTTGATGATACCCTCGCTACCTTCCACATAGCTGGCGCTCCACTCGCCGGGGATGAGACTTGCGATAAAGAAGATGAGAGCTACCACTAGATTTGCGCCGATAGCGACGATAGAAAGCGTCGTGGTAGAACGGGGACCAAAGCACTTTGTGAGCACGTCCATCGAGAGGAACGCCATCCACGAGAATAGGATGCCGCAGTCGAGGGCAAGCCAATCGAGTCCGGTGTTGATGCTCTTGTTGGCGAGCAGATTCATGCCAACAATAGACAGGATGAGCATGGTCACAATGAGTGGGGGAGCAAAGCGCAAGAGCTCCCTGAAATTATCGATGGTCTGCCCGTGAGCAGGCAAAGCAGCTAAATTTGAAGGCTGGTTGTTCTCGATAGCTTGCTTTTGTGGGACGGGTTGGCTTATATCCATACGAACAACTCCTTGTTTTTTTAGAGGTGGGTAGCCAAGCAAACACCTGTTGAACGGAAACGACTGCCACGCGCGATAATGCCGTGTGCGACAAAACTCTTCGTGTACAGCTCAAGCATTGTAGCACGAGAGCTCGACGCTGGGCGCATGAAATTGACACCCGACTGATGCGCCTGATGTAATCGACGTGACACCCGACTGATGCGCCTGATGCAATCGATGACGCCCGACCGATACAATCGATGTCCCTCAATTGATGCCCTCAATCGATGCGACTTGTCCAGACCTTGCCATAGTTGGCTGGTGAGCTTAGGTTGGAGGCATTAATCAGGGTGCATGTGGTTGCGGCGTCTCGTGACCTTCGCGTATGCGAGGAGGTTTGCGTTAATCAGCGCACAAGCGGAGCGGCCCCCAAGGCATAGCCGCACGCACAAAGCTCTACGACCCCAAAACCATCGCGCTTCTCGGATCAAGACAGACCGACAAAACACCGCCCTCTACCTGTCCCAATGGACGAGCATCGCTGAGAAAACCATCTGAGCTTGTCTTAATTTTGACGTTAACCGACTGTCCATCACTTACCCCAAGACCAGCAAGGCGAAGCGTCACGTGTTGTGCCTCATCAAGATTGTTGACAACAGTTACAAGCCAACCCTGCGCATCAAAGCGCCCAAAAGCAATCCAGCCCCAACCGCCGCCCAACGGCAAGAGTGAGCCCGTTTTGAGACAGCTGTACTGCGAGCGCAGGCGCGCGAGCTCACGGTGCAGCTCAATCAGCCCCCAGTCTTCGTGTCCCCACGGGAAGGTGCGCCTGCAGTCGGGGTCGGTCCAGCCCACCTGACCTGCTTCGTCTCCGTAGTAGATGGTGGGAGCCCCGGGCCATGTCATCTGCACAAAGATGGCTTCTCGAAGCACACGTTTGTCGATGCCAAAAGACGCAGCTTCTGGACCCACGTTTTGCACGCGACCGGGGGTGCGGTTGGTTCGGGTGAGAAAACGCGAATGGTCGTGGTTGGAAAGCTCGTTCATGGCGCTCAGGAGGCTGGGCCAACTAAAGCGTGCCATGCCTGTTTTCATGGCTTGCCAAAAAGCTTCTCCATCTTGGCAGAGTTCTTCTCGGGCAAAATCGCTGTGCTTTTCCATGCCGGTGAGAAAATACGTGAGCGGCTCCATAAAGGCGTCGTAGTTCATAACGCTGTCCCATTCGTCGCCCTCAAGCCAAGCGGCAGGATTTCCGTAGTGCTCGGCAAAGATGAGAAGATTGGGATTGATGGAGCGCAGTTTGGATCGAAAGAGCTTCCAAAACTGGTGGTTGTACTGCTCGCTATGGCCAAGGTCTGCTGCAACATCAAGACGCCAGCCGTCAATCGAATAGGGCGGACGCACCCACTTGCTTACCGTATCAATGACCATATCGGCAAGACCCTCGCAGTGGTCGTAGTCGAGTTTGGGCAGCGTAGGAAAGTCATTCCATGCCTCGTAGCCTTGGCTGTGCTTCTCGTTATCAAATGAGAAGTAGCGGCGATACGGGCTCTCTTCGCTGTGATAAGCGCCAGCAGGATGTACGCCTGTTTGAGCATAGATGGCTTCTCGGTCCATCCACGGGCTAAACGAGCCGCAGTGGTTAAAGACACCGTCTAAGATGATGCGCATGCCACGGGCGTGGATTTGTTGGCACAGCTCAGCAAAGAGCTGGTCGGTGGCTTCGAGATTTGCTGGCGCTGTTGTGCGAGCGATGTATGAGCCTGCGTGGGCATTGTCGATATCACCTGCTGCCAAGAGCTGGTGAGAGTCTTGTGTGATGCGCCCAAAGTGCGGGTCGATGTGAGAGTAGTCTTGCGTGTCATAGCCGTGCGAAGATGGCGAGATGAACAGCGGATTGAAGTAAATTGCCTCAACGCCGAGCGACTGAAGATAGTCAAGCTTGTTGATGACACCTTGGAGGTCTCCGCCATAAAAGCAGCGGTAGTCGTCGATGGTGGGAGCAGCGTTCCAGTCGTCAATCTTTCGTACATGCTCTTTGTCGTAGGCATACTCAGAACTCTGCACGTCATTGCTGGTATCCGCGTTGGCAAAGCGGTCGGGCATAATCTGGTACATGATGGCACCGTGTGCCCACTCAGGAACGTCGTAGTTGGGGATGATACGAAAATCAAAGGTATCATCTGGCTCACAGCTACCTTCGAGCAGTTGGCAACCATTCTTTCGATACACCACCGAACCGTGCTCGGTATGGATAAGAATGCGGTAGGTGAGCGTTGTCTCGGTGCAGGTGAGCTGCGCTTCGTACCAGTCAAAGTGCTCGTCTGAGTTGATGTGGATGAAAGGAACAGACTCACGTTTGCCTGAGCTCAGAAGGCTTGCTGCTTTGCAGGCGCCCCGCTCAGCTCGCAGTCGTATGCGTACAAGATCTCCACGGTGAGCAATGACGGGATTTCGAAAGCCCGCAGACTCGTCACTGAAGAAGGAGCACAACAGTTCAGAGCTGCGTGCGCTATCAGCCCCATGGCTGTGGTGAGCACGGGGGCTTGGGTGTGTATCAAAGTTCATATCGTGCGGTATTCCTTATCTCTTTTCGTCCGCTTTGGCCTTAGTCTTGGCTTTGGACGCGGTCTTTGTTTTTGAGGCAGCCTTTGCCTGGGTCGTCTTTTGAACTGCGCTTTTTGCGCTTTTAGCGGTGGAGGCGGTTGAGGCTTTCTTTGCGGCAGGCTTTTTCTGTGCGGCCTTGTTGCTTGCGGTGCCTGCCGGCTTGGTTGCAGCCGACGCCTTGGTGCTTGCTGCCTTGGTTGCGCCATCCTCGAAGACGGGGAACTCCACGATGATTGCCTCGTAAGGTCTCAAACCATAGTTGAGACGCCACGGACGACCGTCGCATTCTTCGGGCACGGCTTCTAACAGCGGCGCTCCTCCAATCTCAGCAGGTCCGCCTCCTCCCGGCAGCGAATCATACGTGCTAAAGACGCGGCGATACAGTCCCTCCATGGGAACACCACAGGCGTAATCGCCAATGTGCATGGGCGAGAAGTTACACACCACCAACACCGCTTCGTCGTAGTTCCACGGGTTTCTGCGGATGTAGCTTACGATGTTGCGCCATGCGTCGTTGCGGTTAACCCACTCAAAGGTTGCCGGGTTTTTGGAATCAGAGTACAGGCTGGGATGGGTGCGATATACCTGAAGCAGGTTTCGCATGGTTTCCATCACATCGCGATGGCCAAAGTCATCTGCCAAGTACCACTCGATTTCGCGCTTCTCGGACCACTCGCTGTGCTGAGCAAAGTCTTGTCCCATGAAAAGCAGCTTTTTGCCGGGATGCCCAATTTGGTGCGTGTAGAGCGCTTTGAGGCAGCCGAGCTTCTCCTCAAGACCGCCGGGGCACTTCTCGACAATGGAGTGCTTGAGGTGTACCACCTCGTCATGCGAAAGCACGAGCACAAAGTTTTCTGAGAAGGCGTAGTCAATGGTGTGGACGAGCTCTTCGTGGTGATACTTGCGATAAATGGGGTCTTTGCTGATATAGCGCAGGGTGTCGTTCATCCAACCCATGTTCCACTTGTAGGTAAAGCCAAGGCCACCAGCGCGAACATCCTCGGTGATGCCCCACTCGGGCGAGGAATCCTCGGCAATGAGGTAGGCGGTGGTTCTTCCACAGAGCTCAGTGTTGAGCTGGCGCAGGAAGTCTTGCGACTCCAGATTGATGCGCCCGCCAAAGGCGTTGGGGCGCCACTCCGAGCGGTCGTAATCGAGGTAGGTCATGGCAGCGACGGCGTCAACGCGCAGGGCGTCGATGTGAAACTCCTGCACCCAGTAAAATGCGCTCGAGATGAGAAACGAGCGAACCTGCGGCTTGGTGTGGTCGAAGGCTTTGGTTCCCCAGACGGGAAACTCGGCGCGCAGCGGGTCTGCCGACTCAAAGAGCGGGGTACCGTCAAAGCTTTCCAGACCAAAGCTGTCTTTGGGAAAGTGTGCGGGCACCCAGTCCAATATGACACCAACGCCTGCTTGGTGCAGGGTGTCAACGAGGTAGCGAAAGTCATCGGGCGTGCCGTAGCGACTGGTGGGGGAGAAAAACCCGGTTACTTGGTAGCCCCACGAGCCATCAAAGGGATACTCGCAAATTCCCATGAGCTCAACGTGGGTGTAGCCCATATAGCTCACATATTCTGCGAGCTGGTCTGCGTACTCACGGTAATTGAGAAAACCGTCTTCATCGCCAGCGCCAAAGTGCTTTTTCCACGAGCCGAGATGAACCTCGTAAATTGCCATGGGTTTTTCGAGCACGGTGGAGTTGTCGCGTTGTGCTTGGTAATCGTCGTCGTTCCACTCATAACCGTCGAGTTTGCACACGATAGAGGCATTGTTGGGACGCAGCTCGCTTCTAAAAGCGTATGGATCTGCTTTGTAGCGCTTGATGCCGTCTGCACCAACGATGACATAGCGATACGCATCGCCGTCTCCTACATGGGGGACAAAAACATCCCACATGCCGCTGTCGCGGCGGGTCATGCCAATCTCGTTTTCCCAACCGGTCTTGGCGGTAATAACGCCAACCCACTGCGCGTTTGGTGCCCAAACGGCGAAGTCGGTACCGTCTTCATGCTCGCCATGAACGGGGTGAGCGCCCAGCCAGCGATACGATTCGTAGTTGGTTCCTTCGTCAAACAAAAAGCAATCTTCAGCGTAAATCATTACAGCTGCCCCCTTTATGTAAGACGCATGCTCTGCATAACCCCTTATGCTTTGCTCAGCATGCTTTTCCCTCGATTGTTAGTTATTTTACGCGACTGGAGCGCTATGTGTGTCTGAAAGTGAACAGCTGTGTTGCCATTGTGAGACGGAGTGTGCCTTGGTCACGGTCAATATGTTAGTAACTTGGTAGCAATTAATCATGCCAAACCATCTTCAGGGTTAAGGAGGAAGACATGCCAAAGACAACACTTGTAGCCTATTTCTCTGCGAGCGGTGTAACCAAGGGCGTGGCGGAGAAACTTGCCAAGGAAGAAGGTGCTGACCTCTTTGAGATTGTGCCTGAGGTTCCCTATACCCCGGCAGATCTCAACTGGCGCGATAAAAACTCGCGTAGTTCGGTAGAAATGCTCGACCTCAACAGCCGTCCTGCCTTTACCGGACACATTGAGCATATGGATCAGTATGACTACGTTTATCTGGGATTTCCTATTTGGTGGAATCGCGAGCCGAGCATCGTAGACACATTCTTGGAGACGTACGATTTCACCGATAAGACTATTGTGCCGTTCTGCACGTCGGGTGGCGGTGGTATCCGCTTTATTGGTGACCGCATCAAGGCGCTGATTGGTCCGGACGTGACGGTAGTTAACGGCAAGCGTATGGGTGGTCAGGTCATGATGGATGAGCTCAAAATCTGGCACAACGGAATTGAGCACTTGGAAGACTAACCTACCTGTGTGAGATGGTGGGGGTGACACACATCCCCTCCAACGTGATTGCTCCTACCCTCACACTTTATGTCATGAGAACTTGTGCGCACTTTGCGGTGTGCACAAGTTTTTTATTGCGGGTGAGATAATCCTCCGGTTCCTGTCCTATGCAGGTGAGACAATCCTCCGGTCCCTGTCCTTTGCGGGTGAGATAATCCCCTGGTTCATGTCCTCTGCGGGTGAGACAATCCTCCGGCTCCTGTCTTTGTGTCTCCGGGAGAAAAACTCTGTATACCTGTAGGGGGACACAGTTATCCGACCCGAAACTCTGTATACCTATAGGTAGGCACAGTTTTTGGTTTTGTCGACTCCGGCTGACAAAACCGCAGGTCATTTTTTTACGGCTCGAAACTCTGTATACCTGCAGGGGGACACAGTTATCCGACCCGAAACTCTGTATGCCTGTAGGGGGACACAGTTTTATGGCTCGAAACTCTGCATACCCATCGGGGGGCACAATTTGCCGTGACAAGAAATCATGTGAGGTATTTGAGACATGTTGGAGCCATTGTTTCGAGGGTGCGAGACAGATTACCAGTGTGGATTCTTATCTAGGCAAACCACTTGTCGGCGAGGGTGGGCTCGGGATATCCCCAGTCTTCCTCGTCACCACGGGAGGTCCGAGTAAAACCGTTTTGAACAGAACCCGTGCTGAAGCGAGGTTTTCTGCCATGGTGCTCGCCGTAATGAGCTCGATGTTGGTCTGCTCATAGACCATTCAACAAAGAGCGTAACTGCTCGGCATGCAATGCCGTGCCCCCAGAACTTCTCGCGCAAGCGATACCCAAGGCTTATCTTATTCAGCTCTGCTCGGTATCCATAGAGCTCACCAAGACCACAGAGCTCGTCACTCCCTTGGAGAAAAACACAAAGTATAAGCGACTCTTTGTTCTTAAAAGGTCTCCATAGAGTTGGCGTATTGCCTCATGGGGATCGGTGAATTGTTTCTCGAAAAGATAGTTGGGCAGATAACGGTAGACCGTGTCGTTGTGGATGAGATCTGTGAGAGCGTCGGCGTCGTTGTCTGTGAGCTGTTTGAGCAGGAGATATTCGTTTTCTATCTGGGGTATGGTTTCGAAGAGCTCCTGCTTCATTGCCGAAATGCCCTCTCCATGGCTGCGATGTGGACTACCATAAATTACGGCTCAACGATTATCGAGCCGCAATATCATGGACTCTTAGGACAAGGCTATTGTAATACGCGTACAACAAGAAGAGAAAGCGGGGGAGCCAATGCGCATGCCTGAGTATCCCGTAGCGGTAAGGGAGCCCTTTCGTATCCAGCAGAGGTAAGAAAACACCTCTGCATCCAATAGAAAGGAAGGCAGGCTATGTGGATTCCGTCGTATGCAGACTCGTTTGCGGTGTTGCTGCTGCAGGCGGCTGAAGATGGTCGTGGGCCTGTCCTCTTTGGCGACAGTTTGTCTCGTGCCCGTGAGGCGGTATCTCCGTTTTTGGTGGGTGAACCTTTTCCCAGTATTTACCTCGAACACCCCCTCATGGATGAACCTTTTTTGGATGTTATGGTGCTATATGGTGAGGTTGAGAAGGGAACACGGATATCGTCACCTGCTGCAGGAGAGCATGCTGCTATGTTTGACTGGTATGCTCAAGCCAAGCAAGAATACACAGATATTACCTGCGGCTTTGAGCTCGATACCAAAGAGCGAGTGCTGCCAACATCGGCGCTACATTTTCAACTCCGTGAACACTATGAGCTGGTCCTGCCGTTCTGCGAGAGCATCGGAGAACCAGAGCGTGCCAAGCTTTTTCTCGATATGGCGCACCGTATGCCACCGGGGTGGGAACTTTCATTTTTTGGTTTGTTTCGAGGGCGTCCATCTGCTCCGATGCGTGTCTGCGGCTACCTCAATGTGAAAGAGCAGCGTGCCTGTGCACACAATTCTGGCAAACTCACAGAGCTTTTTGATACCGTTGACTTTTCTGCGTATAACGAGTGCATGATTGAGCAGCTTTCAACTTTGCTGGCAGCAGCACCCGGTCCGGTCGATTTTCAGTTTGACGTCTATCCTGACGGAAGTCTCAGTGATGTCTTTGCCATCGATATCCAGTTTGAGATTAAGCGGCCTCAAGCTGTACTTGTAAGCTTTACGGAGGGTAAAGCGGGTGAGGTTATGAGGCTCTTTGAGCAATGGGGAGCAGCGGATAATCGATGGAAGATGGCGATTGAGTCGGCATTTGCACGGGCGATTTCCGTTGAGCTTGATAAGGAAGCGATGAGAAGATACGCATTTACGTTGATGCCGCAGTGGGCAAAAGCACGCTGGATAGGCGCTGAGTTGCAAGCAGCTAAACTCTACCATTTGGCAAGTGCTACACTACTGAGCCAGAATGACGAGATGGTAAGTGCGTTTTGAGTCACACAAGGCAGGTAATCTTGAGCTGAGTAGGGTGGCAATTCCTGAAGGAGACAAAGATGGTGGAATCTGAAACCGTGGCTGTGAAAGGTGCAAAAGCACTTCAAGCTTTAGCGCAGCGCTTTCCTCAGCTGTATGTGGCTCCAGCTGAAGGAGCGCAGGATGCGCATCGCTTAGCAAGCGGTAGGGGAGTTGCTCCAGAGCAGGCAACACTCGACCATTTTGTGGGAAGTCCTGACGATGAACTGCGAAGCGTTGAAACACCTCCCGGACCGATTGACGTATTGTTTTTAAAACACCGAGCTGACTTTGAAACATTTCTACAGATAATCGGTCATAAAGCTGCTCCTGTGCCAATTGCGCCTACGGTAGGGGCCATCACCTATCGAGGTCTTGCTGACTGGTCAAAGGTAGCTGCTTCTCACAAGTCGTATGTGGAGTCGGGAGGTGCTGATTGGGCGAGTGAGTTTTCTCGCCTTGCACAAACTGGGGCGTTCAGAAGCGAAATCGTTGTTATATCTGAGGGGCCGTACAGCAATGTAGCTGCTGATGAGACCTCGTATACAGAAGACCAGTGGATTCACATCTCTCGAGAGATACGTCTGCATCATGAGTGTGCCCATGTGGTGTGTCGCCGAGAGCTACCCGATGACATCCTTCCTATTTGGGACGAGATAACCGCAGATGTTGTGGGCTTACTTTGTGCTACAGCTGACTACGACATACACCTCGCCACACGTTTTTTGGGTGTGAGTGATCCGGGTTATGTGGGAGGAAGGCTTGCAGAGTATCTGGATGAAGAGCAAACGACTCGCATAGATGAGATCTCACGTGAAGTCTATGCAGCATGTATGCAGGTGGACGAGCTTTGTGGTGATGCAGAGAAATCGCAGCCGTTTGAGTTTTTGCTCGACCTCAAGCGCAAGCCAATTATTAGATATTGAGTAGGTCTCAAGTTAGTCAGACTGTTCCCATGGCGTTTAGTGACGGGGCGTTTAGTGACATTGCGTTTAGTAGCGGGGCGTTGGTTGAGGATGGCAAGAGGATGCGTAGCGCGCTCGAGTAGAATTGGGGAGAGCAGCAGCGTTTTGTTGGCAGTTGTGCTGACATAATGCAGCATGCGGGTGTCGCCAAGTGGTACGGCACGAGCTTCCCAATCCAAATCAACCACATACCGCCAGGTACCAGATAGCCCCTGAACTGGGCGTTTATACCCTTGATAGGACTCGTTGGGACTACGTATCCCTCACCAAAGTCCACCAAACATGTCCACCAAAAAAGAGCGGCCTCCGAAGCTGGAGACCGCTCTGTTTCGCTCTGGAGCGGGTGACGGGACTCGAACCCGCGAATGCGAGCTTGGGAAGCCAATATTCGCGCATTTGAACCCTGTCTCCAGTTCCAGTATATCCGCAGGTAAACGGCCCATTTGCTGCGGACAACGAGGTGGACATTATACCCT
>JAFUCQ010000018.1 GCA_017459605.1 Atopobiaceae bacterium | reverse complement strand
CATTTGTGGCAAGCACGCAGTTGCTGGACGTTCTATCAGCCACTCTCACCGAGTCAGCAACCGTAAATTTAAGCCGAACATTCAACATGTCCATGTTGTCATTGATGGACATCGCAAACAGCTCAACGTCTGTTCGGGTTGCCTGAAGTCTGGCAAGGTAGCTCGCTCCTAGTCTCTTCACATTTCGTTCACATTTAAGGGCTATAGCTTTCGAGCTGTAGCCCTTATTTGCATGGCTCGACAAACTACAACACAAGGTAGTTTGTGGTTTACCAAAACAGATATGCTGCCAGCACACCTTCATGACAGCTTACGCGAGCAAATCCGGTAGTCACCCAGTTTGAAACACCTCGCTCGCTCAATGCAGGAAGAACTTCGCGATCAAGCTCCCAATACATGTTTTCTATTGAAATGCTTGCCTGAGTCAGAGGAATCGCAGAGAAGGTTCGTCCGCGTGCTTCTTCTCCCATCGTCCAGCTCTCTCGCCCATCGGGAGACAAAATCAAGCACTGATATCCCTGTTCGACCACCATAGGCGCATGGTCTGCCCAACGACACAACAGCCCTAACACTCCCAAAGCATGATCAGGTCGTCCCCCACTTACCGCAGTGAGTACCGGATGGAAGCGTCCTGCTGGCTCATCTGACAAGCCTTGCTCACGTATCATACGTTGTGCCAACTTGAGGGCAAGTCCAAGGTCGGTGTCATCTTTAACGCAAGGATGAAGCTCAAGCGTAGCTACCCGCTCTTTCATCCATTCCATATCGGCTTGGTCGATGGAGTCCTCATCACCACACCACGCATCAGGAACAATGCCGGCTTCACGGCAGAGACCTCCCCCTCCATCCACCGCAATCACACAATCACAGCTCTCGGCAAGTCCTGAGATGAGCTCTGCTGGTCCATGCTGAGGAGATCCACCAACAAACAAAACATGACATGCCATCGTTACACCTTTGGAAGTTTATAGTCTTCAATAATTGAAAGATTGATTGCTTCGTAGCTGTCCCGAACAAGAATGTCGCTGTATTCCTTCATGAGTTCAGGGTCTCGCCCATCGTGATCGTTGAGCAGAGAAATGACAGGAAAGCCCGCCTCAGTTGCTGTTTTGGCAGCAAAGGGGGCATCTTCAAAAACCCAGCATGTCCGCTTAGAAACACCAAGCAGCTCCAGACCCTTCTCGTAGATATCGGGATGGGTTTTGTCCTTACCAATATCTTCGGTGCTCAAAACAAAAGCAAAATAGTCTCGATAGTTGTGATGGATCAGGGCTTCTTCGACTAGTTGTGCTGGAGTCGAACTCACAACACCCATGGGAATTCCTGCGTCTTTAAGCTGATTGAGCAGCCCGTCAATTCCCGGCATGGGCTTAACACGTTTTTTGTAGCCATTGCGAACCAACGTGGTAAGGCGCTCGTACATACTGTCGACATCGTCATTGATCTCAGGCATCTCCGCAAAGACCTCAAGCGATTCTCGTACGTTCAGATGCTCGACTGAGTCTGCCAGTTCTCGCTTATTCTCAACGTCATAGCTCTCGAGTAATTCAAGCAAAACGTTTACCCACATGGGCATTGAATCGAGTATGGTTCCATCGCAATCAAAGAGAGCCGCCTGTATTGCCATATTTCTCCCATCAGCACAGCCACCGTAACGAAAGGCAAGATTGTCGCCCGTTAGATAATACCTTGACTTTGATGATTGCATGGTTTGTATCACGTCTATTACACATCACATCTAGGCACACAAAATGCTGCAAATTGGGTAAAGTAGCTTGTGCACAAGTTGAAACGTTGAACGGGCGCCGTATGAGCGCCGAGAGGATTTAGGTATGGCTCGCTACGATTATCACTGTCCTTCCTGTGATGTGACCTTTGAAATTGAACACCCTATGAATGAACATCCCGAGGTTGTATGTCCTCAGTGCAATAAAGCCGCAGACCGCGTGTTTAGCGCTACCGGCATTAGCTTTAAAGGCTCAGGCTTCTACAACACCGATATGCGCAATGGCTCTTCCACAACGGCAACGAGCGGTCCTGCAAAAAACAACACTGCCAAAAGCGATTCATCAGAAAGCACAAGCTCATCATCGAGCGACTCAAGCAGCGCTCACACATCAAGTACGACATCGACAACGAGCGATTAGTTTAGCGGCGCCGTACCATTCGAGCACAAAAATGCCCATCGCAACCTTCGCGTACGGGGTAGCTTCGAAACATTCCTCGCTCATCTTCGTAAGATGCAACAAGCTCGACTGCGCTGAGTGCCTTGAGCTGTGGAGCTTCACTAACCTGCTCCACCTCAAAACCCTCACCGTAAGAGCTTCGCAAAAAAGCATCGATTATCTCGTCGTTTTCTTCTTTGAACACAGAGCATGTTGCATAGAGCAAACTACCCGAGCGCTTAACGCGCGCAGAAGCAGCTTTGAGCATCTGAAGCTGAAGCGCGGGTAGTCCAACGGGATTTGAAGCATCAAGCGACTCAGCTTGAAGCGACCAGCAGGTCTCGGGATGTCGCCTCATGGTACCCGTACCTGAACAGGGAACATCGAGAAACACCGTGTCAAACTTTCCCCGAATCAGCTCAGGAAGTGTATCTCCGGCTACAAAGCGCCCGTCGAGGCAAAGCGAGCGTGAGCGAGAAGATAGCCTCGCCTGTTTGAGACGTGCTGTGGCTTGGCTCACCTTTGCAGGCGATATATCAACGCCAACGTGGTCGATTGCTAGCTCACATCGATGAGCCTGTGAGAGCATTATGAGCGATTTTGTCCCTCGGCCTTGACCGATTTCGAGCATACGGCGAGCACCTGACGGATTGGTTTGGGGTAGCGCTATGGCACATACAAGCTGTGCTGCCAAATCGCTGGGTACAAGCTCGGCAGACGCAACAAGCCCTGATGAGGCAAGCCCCGCCGCTTGACGCAGTTCGTAGGCACCCACGAGCTGTTCTTTTACCGGGTCAAAGCCACATGCTGTAAGAGCCTCTTCACTCGTATGCTCAGGGCGTGCCTTGGCCTGTGCGTGCACCCACACGGGAGCTGGTTCAAGCTGAGACAGACACATCTCGTCGAGGATGTCATGCTCAATCGAGGTATCCCACAATGATACGAGCCACTCAGGTAGCCCACTTGCCTGCGCTCGCTCTAAGTCTGAGGCAAGACCTTCTCGTAGTTGCTGGCGAGCCCGTTCAATCACGCAAACGTCCTCTTCGGCTACGCGCCGCAAAACCGCATTAGCAAGCTTGCGTGCTTTTGGACGGACACTAGCTACCAACTCAACGCCTTGGCTTACCGCTATATGCGCAGGACGTGCCAAATGAAGCAGCTCAAAACAACTCAATCGCAAAGCATCGCGCACCGTCGGCTCGAGCGATGAGCGTTTTTTTACATGAGTATCGATGATGTTGTCGAGCTGACCAACACAAGCCGTAACGCCCAAAACAAGTCGAGTTGCAAGCGCTCGGTCACGTTCGTCTATCTTTTTCTTGTGAGCTGACATACGCAAGACATCACGCGCATATGCATCTCTTCTGCGAACATCACCCAGAATCTGAGCAGCTACTCGTCGAGCAGGACTCAGCTGCCTCATGACAGAGAACTCCAAAGCGGGGCTACACCTTTCAGCCCTGCAACAAGGGCGGCGGCTGTCATTTCACGCTTTCCATCTGGTTTGACGCTTATCAGCTCGAGTGCGCCTTGGGCACAGCCCAGGACAAGGCGTCCACCAGCACATAACACCTCTCCTGAACTCAAGGCATCTTCGACCACACGTGCCTCACAAACGCGCAGCTTACGACCACAGACTTCTGCGCGAGCAGGCGCGGTATCGCTTGAAGCTCGCACGCGTGATAGGTTGTCGCGAGCGCTCATCTCAGGATTCAGCAACAACTCTTGTTTGCTGATCTTTTCGGCATAACTCACCTGCGTTTCGTCCTGCTCAATCCACTCAGCGCTACCTTGCTCGATGTCGTCTAAGGCAGCCAACAACTCAAAGGCTCCGAGCTGCGCCAAGCTACGACTCAGCTCTTCAAAACTCATATCTGCAGCATCGAGTGATGCCTGACGACAGTAGGGACCCGCATCAAGGGCTTTGACCACGCGCATGATTGAGATACCAATGGACTTGTCTCTGGCAAGAATGGCTCGCTGAATGGGAGCTGCTCCTCGCCAACGAGGCAAGAGTGAGCCGTGCACATTCACACACTCCAAGCGCGGTATTGCGAGCGTCTCCTTAGGAATGATGCACCCAAAGGCAGCAACAACGATAGCATCGAGATTCAACTCGCGGAGATATTCGTTGAGCTCAGGGCTTATCCGCTGAGCTTCTACCATCTCGACACCCAACTCAGATGCCCTCATCTTGACGGGACTGGCTTCGAGCTTCTTTCCCCGCGAACGCACAGCATCGGGGCGTGTGACAACCAAAACCAGCTCATGGTTCTCATAAAGAGCCTCGAGTGTAGGCAGGGCAAATTCAGGCGTTCCAAAAAAAGCTACGCGCATGGGCATCTCTCACATCTCTACTCGATAATCGTGGTGTCTCCCGGTCGAGCTCCTGCCTCAAGTGCTGCTGCATAACGCCTCATGGCTGCCACGCGCTCTGCAGGGCTTAAGTGCTCAATCATCGTGATGCCATTGAGGTGGTCAATCTCATGCTGCAAGCACACGGCAAGCAGATTATCTGCCGCCTCATACTGCATGAGGTCGCCGTCGAGATTGAGGGCTTGAACAATGACATGGCTCGGGCGAGATACGGGCACGCGAATACCCGGAAACGACAGACAGCCCTCCTCGCTCGTTATCTCTTCTCCATTGGCCTCGATGATGGTGGGGTTGATGAGTACGTAGGGGTTTTTCTCGCCAGCTCCCCAATCGACATCAACAACTGCCAAGCGAACCATCTCGCCAATCTGACATGCTGCAAGACCCACGCCATCTGCCGCATACATGCACTTGAGCATACGCTTGGCGAGCTGTTTCACAGAACCGGTGATTTGATCAATTGGCTCACACACCTGATGGAGCCGCGGGTCGGGAGAACACACAATGTCGTCGAGAGCGCCCATATTCCTCCTTGCAACTAACAGCTAGATTCATGTCTCACGTACACCAGTCTAACCCTTTGTACCCCACACCGCACAGATTTTGTGAACGCACACCTCTACATCATGTCATAGGGGTCAACATCGACAGCCACACGTATTCCTCTTGGGGTTTTCAAGCGGTCGAGAACATCGCGTACAAGCGGGCCAAGCTCAGCTTGAGCTGGTGCTTTAATGAGAAGATGGCGCCGGTATCTATCTTTAATACGTGCTTTGATGCAACTTGCAGGGCCAACAAGCTCCCATGTTTCACCTGAAGCCACAAACTCGCCGATACTCGACTCAAGTGCCTCGGCAATACTGTTGAGATAGCTCGTTACCTGTGCTTCGTTGGTCCCCCACACAACCACATTTGCCAGCCGCGCATAGGGCGGATAATATGCCTCTCGTCGAAGCTCGAGTTCTGATGCGATAAAGTGCGTGCGGTCATGAGTGGCAACTGCTTGGATGGCATCTGCTCCAGCCCAATAGCTCTGAATGATTACCTGCCCTGCGTCTGTGCCCCTCCCAGCACGACCAGCCACCTGCTCAAGCAAGGCATAGCTTCTCTCGGCTGCCCTAAAATCAGGAAGCTTGAGCGTTGTGTCTGCGTTGACAACGCCAACGAGGGTCACTTCGGGAAAATCGAGCCCCTTCGCTATCATCTGAGTTCCCACAAGCACGGCACATTCACTCGCATCAAAGCGCTCAAGGAGACGCTGGTGGGCTCCTTTGCTTGCAGTTGTGTCTGCATCCATGCGAATGATGTCGATGCCATCTCCCAACAGCATGTGGAGCTCATCTTCAACACGCTGAGTACCCAAGCCATATTTTGCCAAATAGATACTGCCACAGTTACTACAACGACCAGCTGGATCAGGATAGGCTCGCTGAGACCAACTCCTGCCACAGCTATGACACATCAGCATGTGCCCGCGTTCGTGATAGGTCAAAGAGGTTGTACAGTGCGGACACGTTGGCACGGCCCCGCAATCCCGACACATCAAAAAGCTTGCAAAACCACGTCGGTTGAGAAGCAATACCGCTTTTTGTCGTTTATCTCGAACAGCCAGCAAGGCAAGTTTCAGCTCACCAGAAAAAATCGAACGATTACCGCCGTGAAACTGATTGCACATGTCAACCACACGAACGCGAGGCATCTGAGCTATTCCCGGCCGTTCGTGCATCTCAACACGTGTCCAGCTCACACCACGCCAACTCCCCTGCTCACAGCGGTCTAAACTCTCAATTGATGGGGTGGCGCTTCCTAAAACCAACGTACAGCTCCTCAGCTGTGCGAGCTGAGCGGCTACTTCTCGCGCATGATAGCGAGGCTGTGAGTCTTGTTTATATGACTGCTCATGCTCTTCATCTATCACGATGAGCCCCAGATCTGAAAGCGGAGCAAAGAGCGCCGAGCGAGCACCCACCACCACACGAGCCAATCCCTGACGCAGCATATCCCACTGGTCAAAGCGCTCTCCTGCCGATAGCTTTGAATGAAGAACGGCGACCTGATCTCCAAAGCGTGAGCGAAAACGACCTAAGGTTTGGGGGGTGAGCGAGATTTCTGGAACCAACACAATGGCTGATTGACCTCGCAGCAGCACCTGATCTATCGCCGCCAGATAGACCTCCGTTTTGCCCGAGCCAGTTACCCCATCTATCAGCACCACATCACCCGATGCTCGCTGATAGGCAGCGCCAATCTGAGTCAAAGCCTCGTGTTGGCCGCTCGTAAGCTTTTCTGGACGTGTTGCCACCGCGCTCGACAAACTCGTATCAATACTGCCCCTGAGCTGCCTTCTGCTTTCTATGCGAAGCACGCCTTTTTTCTCAAGCGCTTTGATAGCCGAATCGACCGAGCCCATCGTTGCTGCAAGCTCAGAGACGCGCATGGGTCCTTCTCTAAGAGCGGCAATAACTGCTCGTTGGCGACTTGCAGACTGCCTCGGTTCAAAGGATGCAGCCGCAGGAGTTAGCTCCACCCACCTCAAATCAAGGCTTCCCACGCGATCGCAAATAAGCTCCCATGGGCTATTGTTATCTGCCCGCTTGACCTTGACGCTTTGTCCCGGGGCAAGCAAGAGTCGAAGCGACTCTGAAAGTGGGGCTGCATATTCTCGAGAAACCCACTGTGCAAGCTCAGCCTGCACCTCATCAAAGGCAGCATCAGCGAGTATGCGCATGATTGGCTTAACGCGAGCATCATCGAGTCCTTTGGGGAGCTCAGCTGAAAGCCCTATCACGTAGCCAACAACATTCCTTCGAGCAAAGCTTACGAGGACGGTTGTGCCCACCAAGCTCTGTGTATCAAACTCTAAGGGTATGCGGTAGTGATACGCTTGATTGAGCGCACGCGTTGCTATGTCTGGCACAACTAAGGCATAGCGCATGGGCGGGCATGGCTTAGTCGTCAAGCTCTTCTCCTGCCATGCGGGCAAGATAGCGCCCATAATCGCTCTTCTTCACCAGCTTGGCTGCACTGAGCAACTGTTCTGTTGTAATCCAGCCATTGCGCCAACTGATTTCTTCGAGCGCAGCAATTTTTACACTTGCATTGTTCTCGAGAACCTTGACAAATTCAGCAGCCGCAAACAGCGAGTTGACGGTGCCTGTATCAAACCACGCAAAGCCGCGATGAAGTACCTCGACATGAAGCGAACCGTCTTCGAGATACATTCGGTTGAGATCTGTTATTTCGAGCTCACCTCGAGCAGATGGAGCAAGTTGCTTGGCAAAGTCGACCACGCGATTGTCGTAGAAGTACAGACCTGTTACGCAGTAGTCACTCTTGGGATGCTCGGGCTTTTCTTCAATCGAGATAGCTTTTCCATCCTCGTCAAACTCAACAATGCCAAAGCGCTCAGGATCTTCTACTTGATAACCAAAAATGCTTGCTCCATCCTCGCGCTCAGCAACACGCTTGAGCATCTTGTCAAAGCCATGACCATAAAAAATGTTGTCTCCGAGCACAAGAGCGCAGCGGTCTCCATCGATAAACTCTTCGCCCAGCAAGAAAGCCTGAGCAAGACCATCGGGAGAAGGCTGTACTTTGTAGGATAGGTTGATGCCCAAACGCGAACCATCACCAAACAGACGCTCAAAGTTGGGCAGGTCTTGGGGCGTTGAGATAATGAGAATATCTCGAATGCCTGCCATCATGAGGCAGGAAAGCGAGTAATAAATCATGGGTTTGTCATAGATGGGAAGGAGCTGCTTGGAGGTTACCGTGGTGATAGGATACAGGCGTGTACCCGAACCTCCCGCCAAAACGATACCTTTCATAGCAGCTCCTTTCTTATGCTGTGCTCATGCTCGAGCTCATGTCCTTCTCTTGGGTCTACTTACTTCTTGAGACCATACCAGCCAATACCCTCATAGCGCCAACCAGCACGAACCAACATGTCGTTTTCTGCTTTGCTGGTGGTGTAATTGTGGGCCCCTGCTTTTGCATTGGGGTTGTACTGGCGATAGAGCGCAACTCCTCCTAAGTCATCTGAATACCAGCCAATACCCTCATCTCGCCAGCCAACGCGAACAAGATTGTCGCGTTCTGCCTTGCTGATGGTGTAGTGGTGGTCTCCAGCGTTGGGATTATAGAGGCGATACACTGGCGTACTTGAGAGCTTTGGAGCATACCAGCCAATGCCCTCATAGCGCCAGCCAGCCTTTTTCAGGACATCGCGCTCATGGGGGCTTGCCGTATAAAAGTGCTCTCCTGAATTGCGATTGTACAAGCGATACATAGCCACAGGTTCACTCACGATATTGAATGTGGTAGAGATGGTCTGGACGTAGTCACCCTTGCCCGTAGCAGTAAGAACCGCACGTCCCAATCTGATGTTGTTAACGTAGGACAAGGTGTAGTCAACGCCGAGCTTTAGGGTCTTGCCTTTATAGCTGATGGTGGGCTGGGGCTTTACTTCCTTTCCCGTATAAAACTGATCAGGGATCGCTTGTATGCGAGCTTGTACCAGCGAATCTTTACTCTGGGCAGCAGGAGCAACAATCTTGAAGTTGACCGATTTTGTTCCCGTAAAGTTTGCCTTACCACTCACCGTAACGCTAGCAGTTGTATCTGCAGAAGAAGAGCCCGTATTGTTTGCATATTTCAGGGAGTAATCTCGCCCCTCTTGAAGGGTCATATTTCCATAGACTACCTTGACTGCTGGCTTTTTTGCCGTGCCGTCATAGATATATGAGCTTGGGGTGAGCGTGACGGTGGCAGACTCAATAGAAGCCTGCTTGATTTTGAAGCTCGCGGTGCGCGATTGTCCCTTGAACGCACCCGCACCCGTTATGGTGACACGAGCCGTACCACCATTGACGTT
>JAFUCQ010000136.1 GCA_017459605.1 Atopobiaceae bacterium | reverse complement strand
TAAAACCCCAGATAATCTTGGGTCATCTATACAAACCGCCAGAGACTCTGCATACCCATCGGTATACAGGGTCTACTTCAGAAGAAATTGCACCTCTCACACTATTAGTGGAAACAAGGCTTGGACAACAATTCCAATCCATATTCGATCCCAATCCCAATCCCAATCCGTATTCAATTCCCATCCACATTCGATTCGATCCCAATCCTTATTCAAAAAAACAGCTTGACATGCTGCTCTGATGGAGTATTATTGTTGTCGAGGGTATAACATAAACATACAAAGTAATACACCAACGCAGAAAAGACGAGGAACCATGGCTGAGCAAATGACACCCATAGTCGCCAAGGTTTCCCCAGCTGAGAAAGAACGTTTTTTCGAAGCAACTGAACTCATCGGCACCACACCCTCAAATGCGATTCGTATGTTTGTAAGCGCTTTTAATCGGGAGGGGACGTTCCCTTTCGATATCAAGGCTCCGAAACAGGCTCGTGGAAAGGGCAAGGTACATGGCAGCTAAAATTCGCTGGTTATGCCTGAGGGCTTGTGTGAAGCTCCCGCGCAGCTTTGGGCGTTTTGGTGTCTTTCGTATACGCCAGCGTCTCATCGAGCAGTGTATGAGGCCACACTTTTAGCTGTGCATCATTTAGCTTCAAAACTCGAGCAGGCGAGCTGCGGGCGAGCTGCGTTCTCAGCTGCACGTGAGGCTGTGCTATAAAGACTCGCTCGCACAGCAGTCCTCTCACACTCTCGCACAGCAGCTCTCTCACACGCTCCCATAGCAGCCCTCTCGCATGCTCGCACAGCAGTCTTCTCACACGCGCGCATCACCGGAAGTCTGCATCAACTGCATCAACCACGCATCTCTCTCGAGCAGCACTGTGGCGATGCGTTACAATGACTCTTGCACAAAACAGACAGAACATGCTTTTGAGCAGGAGGGTACACATGGCAGACAAGCCAAGCTTTTTCATTAGCACGCCAATCTATTACGTCAACGCAGCCCCACATCTAGGAACTGCTTATTGCACCGTCATGACCGATGTCATGGCACGCTATAAGCGCTCAATGGGCTACGACGTTAAGTTTGTAACCGGTCTCGATGAGCATGGCGAGAAGGTACAGCTTGCTGCACATGAGCACGACATGACTCCTCAGCAGTGGTGTGACTCACTTGCTCCTGACTTTCACAAGGCTTGGGAAGAACTCAACATTGCCTACGATGATTTCATTCGCACAACTGAGCCTCGCCAGATTCAAGCGGTGACTCATCTTTGGGAGCGCATGAAGGAGTCGGGCTACATCTACAAAGGCTCCTACGATGGTTGGTATTGTGTGCATGAAGAGACCTTCTACACCGAGACCCAAGTTGCTCACTCAGACGAAGAAAACCACACCGAAGGCCAGCATCTGTGCCCCGAGTGCCATCGCCCGCTCGACCGAGTTGAGGAGGAGAGCTGGTTTTTCAAGCTGTCTGCATTCCAAGACAAACTACTTGCTCTTTACGACGAGCGCCCCGACTTTGTCATGCCCGATTTTCGCATGCGTGAGGTGAGAAGCTTCGTAGAAGGTGGCCTCAAGGATGTCTCGGTTTCTCGCACAAGCTTTGACTGGGGCATTCCCGTGCCCTTTGATGAGGGTCATGTCACCTACGTGTGGTTTGATGCCCTGCTCAACTATGCCACGTCGGTTGGTTTTGGAAACCCCGACATGGCAGATGAATTTGCGCGTCGGTGGCCTGCTCAGTATCACGTGGTAGGCAAAGATATCATCCGTTTTCACTGCGTCATTTGGCCAGCTATGCTCATGGCAATTGGCGAGGCAGTGCCCGAGCACGTCTTTGCACATGGCTTTCTCATGGTGCGAAATGAAGAGACGGGTCAGGGCGAGAAGATGTCCAAGAGTCGCGGCAATGCGATAGCTCCTTCAGATGTCATTCAGATGCTTGGCGTTGATGGTTTTCGCTATTACTTCATGACCGACTGCACACCGGGAGAAGACGGAGCCATTAGCTACTCTCGCATGGCGCAGGTCTACAATGCAGATTTGGCAAACAGCTGGGGCAACTTGGTGTCACGCTCTCTGTCGATGTGCGCAAAGTATTTTGATGACAAAACGCCTCAGCTCGACTCGTGGGAAGAGGCTACCAATCCACTGCGCGACATTGCCGAGAAGATCGTGGGAAGCTACTGCCAAGCAATGGACCGCATGGCATACACCGATGCTCGTGAGGCCGTGATGGAGCTCATCCACGCAGCTAACCGCTACATCGAAGAAACCGAGCCGTGGTCGCTTGCAAAAGACGAGGCAAACACAGACAAGCTTGCATCTGTCATGTGCGATTTGCTTGAGTCAATTAGAATTTCTGCGCATCTGCTCTGTCCCTTCATGCCTGAGACAAGCGCCGAGGTTTTGAGGCGCCTGTCTCTCGAAGATGAGGCCACCACAGAAGACCTGCTTGCCTCATGTGTCTGGGGCGGTCTTGCCCAAGGCGTGAGCGTTACCAAGGGAGACGCCCTGTTCCCACGTTTGGTTTTGGAGTAGGGCACCAAGCATGCCGCAGTTTTCTCCGCTTGCAAGCCCCTCCGCCACGCGTGCGTTTTTGGAGCGCCACGATTTATATGCCAAACACCACCTTGGTCAGAACTTTCTCATTTCTGACTGGGTGGTGGGCAAAATCGTTGATTTGGCAGAGCTGTCATCAGCAGACACAGTGCTTGAGGTAGGGCCGGGCATTGGCACTTTGACCTACGCTCTGCTTAAGCGCGCAGCTCTGGTTGTTGCACTCGAAGCAGACCAAACGCTCGAGCCAGCGCTTCACGAGAGCTGTGCTGAGCAGCTCGATAAACTCCATATTGTTTGGGGAGACGCCCTCAAAACGCTTACTGGTTCGATTCCTGCTGAGCCGAACAAGTTTGTTGCTAACTTGCCCTATCAGGTGGCGGCAACCCTCGTGCTCTCATCTTTTGAACGGCTCGAGTCGATTGAGCGAGCTGTGGTGATGGTTCAGGCTGAGGTGGCAGATCGCATGGCAGCGCAGCCAAAAACCAAAGCTTACGGTGCGTATACTGCAAAGCTAGCACTGTATGCGCGGGTAACTGGTCGCTTTGAGGTTGCAGCGTCAAACTTTATGCCCGCTCCCCACGTGACCTCGTCGGTTATTCGACTTGAGCGAAGTGAGGCACATGACCCCGACACAGGTAATGCGTTGAGTCGTGAGCGTCTTGAGCAAACGTCGCACGTTATCAACGCGGCTTTTCTCCAGCGAAGGAAAACACTGCGCAACTCGCTCGCGGCGGATGGTTTTGAGAAGGTAGCGATTGATGTGGCGTGTGAGGCAGCTTCTATTGACGCAAGCTGTCGTGCCGAGACACTCAGCCCGCTCGATTTTGTAAGACTCACCAAAGAGCTCGAGCGCGTTGGACAATTGCCGTAACGCGCGCTTGACCTCATGTATTAAACGGCACAAGAAGGGATGACCCGTATGCCTTTTGTACTGTATGACAAAAAGGAACGTCCGCACGAGCTGCCCGAGCCCTTGGCTCCGCTTGCTGACACCCATGCTCATCTCACTCCCTTTGCAGGAGCCGACCCAGCAGCGATTCTGTGTCGCGCAGCTCAATCGGGTGTGCGTATTCATGTCATTCCTATTGACATCGTAGAAGATGTAGGGCCACAAGGACGCTTTGGAACGGTTTCCGGCCTTCTCACTTGGCTCGACGAGCAGGTAGAGCGTGCCCGTGAGCTTTACGCGGCAGCTCAAGCAGCAGGTGAGTGGTGTGCAAGCTTTGAGGGATGGGACGTGCCCGAGCCCCTCGACTATGTGCGCTTTATTGCTGGTGCGCATCCCTATTCTGCAGCAGGACTTGATGAAGCTGCTCTTGGGCGTTTAGATGAGCTTCTGGCAAGTCCGCGCTGTGTTGGCGTTGGTGAGATTGGACTTGACTTTGGTCCGTGGAATGAGCTGGGCGAAGAGGTTCAGGTTGAAGCCTTTCGCACACAGCTCAGGGTGGCTCACGAGCGAGGTCTTCCGGTTGAGCTTCACCTGCGAGACCCCGAAGAAGGTGAGCCACTCGCACATATTCTCTGCGAGCGTGTACTTACAGAAGAAGGTGTGCCAGAGGCGGGCTGTGATCTGCACTGCTATACCTCAGGACCAGAGATTATGTATCCCTTTACCAACATGGGTTGCTACATTGCCTTTGGTGGTGCGGTGACTTTCAAGCGCTCAGATGATATTCGCGAGGCAGCATGTGCCTGTCCAGCACAGCTCATGCTGAGCGAGACAGACAGCCCCTATATGGCTCCGATGCCGCTCAGGGGCATGAAGTGCGAGCCTGCCATGATTGGCTTTTCGGTAGCTTGTGTGGCGGAAGAGCGCGAACGTGCCCATGTGAGCTCACGAGAAGAAAGCTATAGGCAGCTCTGGGAAAACGCTCAGCGCTTCTTTGGTTGTGTGTGATACAAAAGTGCTTGCTGCAGTGGACCTCTCGCTGAGAATCTTCGCTTAGGGCTCAGTTATGCTCGGTATGTCATAGCTACTTTCTGTGGTCGTGCTCTGCCCAATAGTCGACTGGTTGATACTTCTTAACCAGCTCGACACGCAACGCCTCAATGGTTGAGCAATTTGCAATAACGGTCACTGGCTCTTTTAGAGCAGCTATGTCTTCGACAAGCGATGCGTAGTTCGTTTGAATCTTCATGTTTTCTGGCATAATGCCCGCCTGTGAAAGACGTTGTTGCATGTCTTGGTATTTGGGACCGCCCACAATCACCTGTGTGGTGGGACTACAGATTTGCTCCCAACGGACATCTTGAATCCACTCGGTTGAAAGCCCGTCCATAATCTCTGCACCGAGCAGGCACACGAGTTTTTGCGGAAGCTCATCTTCAGACTGAATCATGTTGATGAGCTGGTTGCATCCAGCAGTGTTTTTCATGAGTAAGAGCCGTGCCTCGGTACTATCGAGATTAAAAATCTCAAAGCGGTGTGCAGCATGGGTAAAGTGGGCGAGAGCCTCAAAAACATCGGTTTGACTGATGCCGCTTGCCAACAGACCAGCAACTGCAGCTACAGCGTTGTAAACGTCATAGCCTGCGCGTACGTTTGCATCAACGACATGCTCTGTTCCGTTAATACGAAGGCTAAGCGTGCAGCTTTTGTCGGTGGGATTCTCAATCTTGGTGCAGGCAATGTCTACGTCGTGGTGAGACCGGCCGCACTTTGGGCAGCGCCATGTACCCAGATGTGCAAAGGTTCTGTGACTAAACTCAAGCTCAGCTCCACAGTCGATGCACGCAACAGAAGCATCGTAGTCTGCAATACCCTCATCATAGACAGGACACTCCACTCCAAACCAAACAAGCTTGTTATCAACGGCATCGGCAATGGAAGAGGTGACCTGGCAATCTGCATCAAGTACCAAGAGTGTATCGGGTGAGGCCTTGGCGGCTTCAATAATGTAGTCTCGAGCGCTTGTCCACGAGCTGTAGCGGTCAACTTGGTCGCGGTAGAGGTTAGTAACGATAAGCACCTGCGGTTTCATGGCAGGCAAGATAGTTTTGCTTGCACCTTCGTCGCATTCTATGACAGCCCAATCATTGGTGCGTTTGCCGGCAAGCGTACTATCAAGGCAAAGGGTCGTAGCAATGCCTTGTTCAAGGTTTGTCGATGTTGGGTCATAGGCAGCACCACCAAAGGCATTAATAATAGCCTGCTGTACTATGTGAGTAGTTGTTGTCTTGCCATTGGTTCCTGTAGTAACGATGGTGTGGTGTCCGCGCGAGAGCTTCTCGACAAGCTGTGAATCAAGCTTGAGTGCTATCATGCCGGGCAGTGATCGCCCGTTTCTTCCCAAGAGCTTCATGATGCTATGGCTTGCTTTGCAAACGGCAACAGCCGCACTGGTTCTGAGTGACATGTCAATACTCCCTAAGATGAAGAGCTTTGCTGTAGTGTATTGCTGCTCATTAGTATAGTGCTCTCATAGCCGCCCGCACGACGTTCACACCTGATACGTTCCTTTCAAGCAAAATATCAATAATCAGGGGACAGAGCGTGCTGATACGCAAGATACTCACTTATCTTGTAGAAGATAAAGTGATTACATATACTTCTATTTGTAGAAGAGAAGTAAAGGAGGTTTCATGAACAACATAGCGGAGCTGGTACGCGCGAGGCTTACCGAGGAACTGCTTTCTGTCAACGAGCGTGACGAAATCATGGAGCCTCTCGTCGAACCCGCTCGCTTCAACCGTGTGCAGATAATCACTGGCATGAGGCGGAGCGGCAAGACGTTTTACCTTTTCCAGCAGATGCACAAGCTTATCGAACGGGGGGTTTTGCGCAAGCATATCTTCTACTTCGACTTTTCCGATGACAGGTTGCCGCTTGTGGGCAACGTGATGGATGAGGTTCTCGACGAGTACTGGAGGCAGGTTCCCACCGCCCGTACGGAAGGATGCTACCTGTTTCTCGACGAGGTGCAGGACTGCGAGGGTTGGCAGGCCACGTGCAGGAGGGTGGCAGAGACCGAGAAGGTCACCCTGACGATTACTGGTTCGTCGTCGAAGGTGTCTTCAGACGAGATAGCTACGACGTTTCGGGGCAGATCGCACTCCCACGAGATGCTCCCGCTGTCGTTCACAGAGTTCGTACGATTCCATCCTGCTCGCGTACCAGAAACTCTGCGATTTGGCGACTTTGCGGGCGATTGTGGTAGGGCATTCTCCTCGTCCGAGCGCACGGCGCTCGAGTCGCTCTTCGACGATTATCTCGTTGTAGGGGGTTTTCCCGCAGTGCAAGCAGACAGCGAGTCCACGCGCGTTGAGATACTCCAAGGGTATGTGCGCGATGTGGTGGCGAGAGACGTCGCGGAGCGCTTGTCGCGGCCGTCTATCCCGCTCGCCAACCAGGTTGCGTTGCTGATTCTGAGAACTACAGCGCGTGAACTCTCCGTCAACGGCATCTGTGAAACACTCAGGGCGTCTGGCTACAAAATCGGGTGGGAGCGTGCTCAGGAGCTCTGCACGCTTTTCAGGCAGGCCTACCTGTACTTCGAGCTGTGGGAGTATTCGCGCCAACCGTTGGCAAAAAGCACTAATCCACCCAAGAGCTACGCTGTTGACCCGGGGCTGGCGTATGCCGTTTCACGGGCGAGTCAGCAGGATGTGGGGCTTCGTCTCGAGACGGCGGTGTACCTTGAGTTGCGTCGTCGAATGGCGGGCAGGCGAACCGACTCAATCTCCTCCTATACCGATTTGGGTGCTCGGCACCAAAAGCTTGACTTCCTCGTGGGGGAAGAGTACGCGGGAGGGTTGGAACCCCCTGCTCCCTATGCCCTCTACCAAGTGTCGCTCTCGCTTGCCTCCGAGAAAACGCGCAGGCGAGAACTAAGCTCTCTCGCGGCGGCCATGGCGAGGACGGGCATTGGCGAGGGTACGGTAGTCACGCTGCGTGAGAGTGAGGATGTCAGGTTGGACACAGGAATTGTGCACGTGGTACCCGCTTGGAGATGGTTTTTGGAACTTGAGCAGCATACATAAAACAGGGTCTCTGTGTAGCTGTCAAGCATCCTCGCTTAGCTGCGGATTGCTTGCCATCTACACTGAAACCCTATTGCTGTTGTTGTATATCTTTGTGTTCCTAGCCGACGCCGCGAAGGGTGAACTGTCCCATCTCCCAGCCGCGGGTGCTCGCTGCTTTGAAGCTGCTCGTAACACTGAGTGACTCGATGTTGGTGGGGAACCAGCGCGTGGTCATTGTCTGCTCACCACCATTGATGTAGATTTCGACAATCGAGGTATCAACGACAACACGCAGGCTTGAAATGCGCCTCTCTGACAGAGCATCGAGTTTCATCCTGCGGACAGAGCGAAAACGTCCTGCATGACTCAAGAATGCAAGCTCAGCAATATCTCCAAAGACAGTGAGCTCCAAGTCATGGTTCAAAATGAGGCGACCTTCTCCCTCAATGCCCTCAATCTCAACATCAGCTGTTCCTGCAAAGTGGGCACCCACGGCACCGTCAACATTGAGGTAGTCGTAGCTCGACGAACCAAGGGTTCCTGTGGCTCCTGCTGCAGCCTCACTTGAGAAGCTAACTTCATCTCCGCGAAGTGCCAAATACTCAGGTGCCGGCCACTGACAGATTCGCCCTGCTTGGTTCAAAGACAGCTCGCGAATCAGGGTGAGCGTGTGGCTCCACTCACGGGTCGGCACGTCGTATTCTGTCTCGATATCAGGAACGCCTGCCCAGCCTACAAGGAGCTGGCGACCGTTTTCGTCGGCAAAAAGCTGCGGTGCATAGAAATCGAAACCGTAGTCAAGCTCAACAAAGCTTTCCTCGTCAATAGAGGCGTGCGGCGCCTTGGCATCCATGAGCAGCTTGTCTTGAGCACAGACATCGATCAGCGTGCCTTCAAGGGGAACATAGCCTGAGTTGAAGATGTTTTGGAAGCGGAAATCTTGTTTGGGAATACCTTGTGGGCAGAAGAAGAGAAATTCCTTGCCGTCAAGTACCGCAATGTTGGGACACTCCCACATGTATCCAAAAGGCTTGCCCGAAGCGGCAGAACACGATCCGCTGAGTTCCCATGAAAGACCATCAGCAGAACTATACATGAGGATAGCGCCGTGGTCGTTTCTTGTACGAGCGCCTAAGAGCATGTGCCACGCTCCATTTTGCTGCCAAACCTTGGGGTCACGTACGTGACAGGAGCAATAGGTAGGATAGCCAGCATTGTCCAAGACAAGGCGCTTCTCGGAAAAGTTGCGCCCGTCGTTGCTGGTGCACAGCATTTCGTTTGCTTGGCGCCCTGAATAGTCGTAGTCGTGGTCTCCGGGCTCTAAAACATTGCCCGTGTAGTAGCACCACATCTGTCCGTCATGAACAACAGAGCTGCCAGAATAAGCACCGTCGGCATCTAAAGGCATATCGGGGATGATGTCTCCGCCGCACCATTCCCAGCTCACCAAATCGCTGCTTATCCAGTGGCCCCAACCATGTCCTTGCCAGCACCAGCGCGGTGCATACTGATGAAAAATGTGATACTCACCGTTAAAGTGGCAGAGTCCGTTTGGGTCGCTGAGCCAGCCAACGGGTGCTTGCAGGTGAAAGTTGAGGCGCCAATTGTGTTTAGGATCTAAATCCACTTTCATAGCCATGAGTGAGGACTCCCTATCTCAAGAACGAAATCTAGCTCAAGAACTCAAAAGATGCGTATTCAAAAGAGTCACACGTGCAGCAAACGCGCCTACGCCTGAGCGTAGGCGCGAAAGGGATGGCGTGCATGTGTGTGATTGGTTGTGTGTGTTTAGCTGGCGCTGCCGAGAAGTTCGTTGACCTGCTCAAGCGAGGGCATTGAAGGAATAGCTCCTCTGCCTCTTACGCAGAGTGACGCCACGGCGTTGCCAAATCGAACAAACTCACGTGCCTGTTCGATGCCAATGTCTGCTGGCTTGAGTGAGCTTGTGCAGAAGGCATAGAGAAAACCGCCCCAGAACGAATCACCAGCACCTGTTGTGTCGACTGCATCGACCCGAAAACTCGGGACCGTCTCTGCACCGTCGTTGCAAGCAACAAAGGCACCTTCGTCATCTAAGGTGACAACGACTACCTTGGCGCCTTGTTCGAGAAGCTCATGTGCAGCTGCCTCAGGCGTGCTGTGCCCACTAACGAGTGCGCATTCCTCAGCAGAAATCTTGACAAAGTCCATGTAGGGAAGGATGGAGCGCATTTGCTCGCTGGCTGCGTCAGGGCTGTCCCAGAGACTTGCGCGGTAGTTGGGGTCATACGACAAAACGCAGCCAGCATCTTGTGCCATCTTAAGTGCAGCAAGAGTGGCAGCGCGCGCGGGCTCATGGGTAAGCGAAAGTGAGCCTACATGAAAGACCTGGCTCTGCGAAATCACGTCTGCTTTGAGCTCGCTTGGCTCAAGACAGGTATCTGCACCCGGCTTACGTGCGAACGAGAAGCTGCGCTCACCGCTTTCATCGAGCGCGACAAATGCGAGCGTGGTGAAGTGGTCGGGGTCAGACACAAGACCTGAGCAGTCAATGCTTTCTGTGGCAAGAACCTCGCGAAGATACTCGCCGTGCATGTCATTGCCAACCTTGCCTATAAAGGCGGTTGGGAGCCCAAGACGCTGAATAGCGACAAGCACATTGGCGGGTGCTCCGCCGGGATTTCTCTCGAACAGTTTTTGTCCTGCCTCTGAGCTTCCTGCGTCAGTAAAGTCGATGAGCAGTTCTCCTAAAGCGGTAACAGAAAACATGGAATCATCCTTTCACCCTAACTAACAGAAGTGACAGTGTGTCGCTAATCAATCGTGCGTAGAAGTTCGTGCCAGAAGATAAAAAAATGATGAGGGGATGGTCGCCGTCGCGATGCATCCCCTCATCAACTCCCGAGAGCCCCTCAGATCTCGGGCGAGAGGGTCAAAATCTAGCCTAGCTTAAGTCAAATACCTCATTTGCGCCAGCACTAACTACCGAACCGACACTAAGTCCGTTGTCAACGGTAGTATAGGCGCCGGTATTGGTAACAATCATAGGCGTCACAATGTCTTTTCCGGCAGCCTTGATCTGCTCAAGGTCGGCCTTAATAAGAAGCTGTCCGGCCTTAACCTCTTGGCCAAGACCAACCATGACTTGGAAGGGCTTGCCTTCGAGCTGGACGGTATCAACACCAATGTGAATGAGGATCTCGGCACCCTGATCACTCACGATGCCAATGGCGTGCTTGGTGGGGAAGAGCATGGTTACCACACCGTCGCAGGGAGCCTTGACGTCACCGTCGCTGGGGATAACAGCTACGGTCTTGCCCATGAACTCAGCGGCAAAAGCAGGATCTGAAATCTCAGAAGGAGCAATGCACTGACCAGTCAAAGCGCTTACCAAACGCTCGGGCTTGGGGTTGTTGGTGTCACCCTTGGGCTGAGGCTCAACGTCTGCCGGAACCTCGGTTGCAGCCCCTGCAGCTGCAGCTCCACCAGCAATAGCAGCGGGAGCAGCAGCGACAGTCCCGTCTGCCTGAGCTGCGGCAGCCTTGGTGGTTGCGGCGTCTTCATCTTTATACAGCACACTTGCGACCAAGAATGCCACAATGAAAGCAACAGCAAAGACGATGGTGTAATTCAGGGCATTTGAGGTGATGAGGTAACCAAAGATGCCGGTAATGCCGTAAGAGATGGAAGAAAGACCAAGGATAGAAGCGGTTGCACCACCTGCTGCAGCGCCGCAAATAGCTGCAATAAAGGGCTTGAAAGCAGGAAGGTTAACACCGTAGATAGCAGGCTCGGTAATACCCAAGAGACTGGAGATACCAGAGGGTAGAGCAAGACCCTTCTTCTTGGCGCTCTTGGTCTTCAAGAACACTGCCAAGCAGGCAGCACCCTGTGCGATGTTTGCAGCAGAGATGATGGGGTTGAAGGTGTCAGCACCGGTTGCCACCATGGATGCCTCAAGAGCATTGAACATGTGGTGTACACCCAAGACAACGGTGAGCGGATAGACCGCGCCTGCAAGCGCGCCTCCTAAGCCAAATGGAATCGACAGCAAGAACTGGAAGAAGTGAAGGACGAGTTCCTCGAAAGCGGAGAATACAGGACCAATCACGGTCATAGTGAGAAGGCCGGTAACAAGAACGGTGACGAGCGGGGTTACAAAGAGGTCGAGCATGTCGGGCACGTGCTTGTGCAGCCAACGCTCGATGATGCACATGATAAAGACAGCTACAACTACAGGGATGACGTGGCCCTGATAGCCCTGCAAGGTTACGTTGTAGATACCAAAGAGGTTAACCTGAGGAATGTAGCCTGCACCCATGATGGCACCAGCGGTTGCCTCGGCAGCAGATCCAAGACCGAGGGCCTGAGCTGCGGCATCAGAGCCAACAACTTGGTAGGCAGACTGACCTAACGACTCAACAGCACCTGGAATGTTCCAAGCGTTGACGAGACCGGTGTGGTTCATGATCATGCCAATGACGCCACCAAGAAACTCGTTGCCGCCAAAGACGCGTGCTGCAGAAAAACCGATAAGGATTTGCAGGAATACGAAGGATGCGTTTGCGAAGGTGTGGATGAGGGTGTACCAAGGATTGAGATCGAGTGCGCCACCCATGGCATTGTTGAGACCCTCGGTGAGACCCATGAGAAGACCGGAAGCTACGATTGCGGGAATGATGGGGACAAAAACATCGCCCAGGAGTTTGGTGACACGCTGAATGGGATTGCCTTGGGGAGCAGCCGCCTTGAGCTCTTCTTTGCTTGCAGCGCTGATGTTGCCCTGCTTGCAGAACTCGTCAAAAACCTTGTTGACGGTGCCGGTTCCGTAAATGACCTGGAGCTGTCCTGCTGCTTGGAAGTTACCCTGGACGCCTGCGGCGTCTTCTACGGCTGCCATGTCGACTTTTGCGTCATCGGCAATGACGAGACGTAGACGTGTTGCGCAGTGAGCGGCAGAGACAATGTTGTCTGCCCCTCCTACGGCAGCCAGAATCTCTTTGGCTGCTTGTGCGTGATCGAGTGCCATCAATTCTCCCTTCACCTATGGAATCGTTCACATACCTAAAAAACACTAATAACAGTTGGAAAGATATCGCTCATACAAATACAATATGGAATCGATACCACAACCATCTGACCATAAATAAAGGGACAAGAACGAGCCGAAGTCAATGCAGTCGGTGAACGGTACTAAATTGAACGTGAGCGTTTACGATGTGACATAGTCGAGCGTGAAGCGTCTACGAGCTGAGCACGGTGGCTTCCCAACCAGCGGAGCACGGCAGCCTCACAGTTGGACTCAGGCACGGAAGCTTCCCGGTCGTATCGAGCGCGAGAGTTTCCCGACCAGCGGAGCGCGGCAGTTTCCCGATTGGCTACATGCGAAACATACACATTTTGCTCACTATTCGTGTTTTTGTTTTAAAAGTGCGAGAAAGCATCAAAATGTGTATACAACGTAATTTCAAACCACACACTTTTAACAGCTTATTCGGACTTTTAAAACAAAAGTACGAGTAATTGTAAAAATGTGCATGAATCTGGTGCAGGATCCGAGTGAACATATCGAACTGGAGCGTGTGTGGACGAACGTACTGGCGAGGGTGTCAGGCCGGTGGACGCTG
>JAFUCQ010000135.1 GCA_017459605.1 Atopobiaceae bacterium | reverse complement strand
TGTGGCGAGAGTCATCGTATGTAGTAGCGTGCTACAGTGCGGCGCCTACCAGCTGTGGTGGCAGCGCCTACCAGCTGTGATGGTAGCCTCTGCCAGCTACAGGGCGCTTACCTACCAGCTGTGGTGGCATCCCTTATCAGCTGCAAGGCAGCGCCTACCAGCTCTGCTCGCCCTCGGATGTCCCACTCGTATCAGGCTGAGGATCAGGCGTTGGCGTTGGATCGGGTGTTGGCGTGGGATCTGGCGTAGGCGTAGGCGTGGGTGTGGGATCAGGCGTCGGAGTAGGATCGGGTGTTGGCTCCGGTGTGGGTGTAGGCGTGGGGTCTGGCGAGGGCTCCACATACTCATTTGCCTGTTGCTGTTGTGGTTCTGCAGCTTGCTGCTGTTGTTGTGCAGCCTGTTGCTGAGCGTACTGTTGCTGGGCGGCTTGCTGAGCAGCCTGCTCTGCCTGCTGTTGAGCTGCCTCTTCTGCAGCTTGCTGAGCACTATCGGGACTCACTTGGGTGATGGTAACTCCCGGTGTCTCGGAAGTAGTTGTACCCTCAGAAATAATCCACTCACCCTTGGTATTGGTAGGAGCCACTCCTCCCTGCTTGGCAACACCTTGTGAGCCCAATTGGCTCACCATTTCCTCAACCATGGAATAACCGTGGCTCGCTGCCAAAAGCGAGCGCGTGTCTCCGGCTCCGGGCGCAGAACCTGGGGTAAACGAAACGGCAATCTGAGGCACTCCCGTATTGCTCGAGATAACCCAAATGACCTCGCTTGCCATGGTAGATGGCGCCGTAGGATTAACACTGCTCTTAATCTTTTTGCTCTGAACAGCAGCAGAGAGTGCTGCAGCTCTGCGCGCGGCCAAATCGGCAATAGCCGAAGGCGATTCCATACTGTTTTCGTAAACAATAAGCTTACCCGCATCGCTCTCAAGGGTGAGCAGCTCAGGCACTACATTGAGGCTCTGACCCTCAAAGCTCAACTCGCCACACACAGAGCGGAGCTGATCAACTGAGTATTCACTCGGCTCGGGAGCCACTACTGGTTGGGGTTGCGGCTCTGATACTGAAGACTCAGACTGCTCAACCGAGGGCTCAGGTTGAACGGCTGGCTCTGCAGGGCGATTCAGTACTTGTGAGATAAGAAGTGCAGCAACGATGCCCAAAATCACGACAGCTGCCAAAATAATGGCGAGCAATCGTGCGTTGTTTGGCTCACCTGCTCCACTGTAAGGATTGGGAGATGCCCCAAATGACTGCGGCTGAGAAGTACTATGCATGGGGACATACGGAAGATCCTCATTGAACAGCTCTGCCTCGCCCGTCTCATCGAGAGACGATGTTAGGTTCCAATCGTCAACAAGTTCTGGCTGCTCTGCTGCCACAGGAGCAGCACTTGCTGCCACGCGCGTTTCTTCAGCCACATCTGCAGATTCAACTGTTACAGCTCCCGCTTGAAATCCAAGGTCTGGAGTTTCAGTTACGGGGTCTGCCTGATTAGCTATTTCATCGTGGTGTGCCACTATTTCATCGGTTGGATTCTCCGACTCATAAAGCCACGAAAGATTAGGATTATCTCGATCGTCCATAGCCATCCTTCTTATCATGTTTTAGCTGCATACGTCATAATAAGACATATTATTTCTGAAAGCTGTGTCATTTAAAAACTCAAGCTTTTCATGCACTATAACCACACCATAAAGCTACAAGTTGGCATGGCCGCCCGTTATATATAACGGATGATGGGCGAAACGTAAAGGGGTTTTCGGGCGAGACGAGAACTGGATTACGGGAGCCGCTGGCCCGATACAAACGTTGCCTCAAGCTCCATGTTTGGCGTGAGTATCACACAGTCTGCACTGCGTCCAGCAGCAATTGAGCCACAGACGTCTTGAATGCCGCATGAGCGTGCAGGCACCTCACTTGCCATCCGAATCGCCTGTTCCCAACTCACCATCCCCCACGCAACAACATTTTTCACAGCCTGAGCGAGCGTGAGGGTAGATCCCGCCAGATTTCCAGAATCGCGCAGATAGGCAGCATCGTGGCGAAGCTCTATGGGAAGCTCTCCAAGCACATAGTTACCTTCAGCAAGTCCCGCACAGCTCAGCGCATCTGAAATGAGCGCAACGTGTTCCCAACCTTTGGTGCGAATCAAAAGTTCACAGCTAACGGGATGCACATGAACACCATCGCAAATCAACTCTGCTGTCGCGTGGCGAGCCATCAGCGCTGCCCCCACCACACCAGGGTGTCGATGCGAAATCTCGTCCATTCCGTTAAAGGTGTGGACAAACACACTGGCACCCGCATCAACTGCACGCATTGCCTCATCATAGCTGGCGCTCGTGTGACCGATTGCTGTTACAACACCGGCTCGCGACGCTTGTGCAATGTAGTCACATGAGCCGCTTCGCTCAGGCGCAAGGGCGCTCTTTTTGATGAGTCCGTGAGCTGCCGCTTGCCAGCGCATAAGCAGCTCATACGACGGATCGCACATGTAAGCAGGGTTTTGCGCGCCTTTGTGCTCCTCGGTAAAGAAGGGCCCTTCGAGAAAAATGCCCTGCGTCTTCGCTCCCAAAAAGCCATCTGAGCGCTTAGCGCACGACTCAGCAACGCTTGCACAGGCTGCCTCGGTTTGCTCAGCAGATGCGGTCAGCGTTGTTGGCACCCACGAGGTAGTGCCCGATTGAGCCAAAGCACAGCAAAGCTCGTCGATACCAGCAGGATTACAGTCCATAACATCGTGGCCCGCAAAGCCGTGAATGTGTGTGTCGACAAAGCCTGGAGCCACAATACAGCCACCGTAATCGAGGATTTCACAGCTCGGCTTGTCGGGACGCCAGCCCACAAAGCAGCCGCCATCAATCTCGAGCCACCCACCCTGAGCAAGACGTCCGGCAAGCACAAAGGAGTCAGCTTTCAGAGCAACATGCTTCATAAGCACCTCGCAGACTCCCCTACTGTTCAAAGATGCTCGCGGTCTCAGCGAGCATCTCGGGAACCATGATGTGCTGAGGACACGCGCTCACGCATTTACGACAGTCAATGCAAGCAGATGCCTTGGGTTTTTCGGCAGAGATGTTTCTGTAGTAGAGCGCAGGCGAATTTGATTCGGGGTGGCGCTGTTTTTCGTTGTAGAGCGCAAAATACGTGGGTATTGGTATACGCATGGGACATCCCGGCACACAGTAGCGACACGACGTGCAATCAATTGCTTTTTGTGAGTGAATCAAGCGAGCGATTTGTCTGAGCTGTCTCTCCTCTTCGTCTGTCAAAGGCTCAACAGAGCTCATGAGCTTGCAGTTTTGCTCGAGCTGCTCCAAGCTCGACATACCCGACAGCACCGTCTCGACACCCGGCAAGGATGCTGCAAAGCGAAGCGCCCAGCTTGCCTGTGAAACTGTTGGGTCCATGCTTGTCAGAAGACCAACAGCACTTTCAGGCAGCTGAGCGAGAAGTCCACCTTTGATAGGCTCCATAACAACCACGGGCTTTTCGTGCTTGCATGCGCACTCATAGCACCGGCGCGACTGAATTGCTTGGTCTTCCCAGTCGAGGTAGTTAAGCTGAATCTGAACAAAGTCGACCTCGGGATGATCCGTCAACACGCGGTCGAGCAGATCTGCGCTGTCATGAAACGAAAAACCAAAGCGCTTGATGAGACCTTCCTCACGAAGCCGTACGCCAAAACCAAAGCTATCAAAACTCTCTACCTTGTTGTAGTTGGTGGAGTTGATATTGTGGAGCAGATAATTGTCAACGTAGTCAACACCAAGCTTCTCGAGCTGTTTGTTGAAGGTCTCCTCTTGATCGCTCTTTTCGTTGAGATACATCAAGGGCAACTTGGTTGCAATGGTAAAGCTGTCGCGCGGGTGGCGCTTGACCAGAGCGTCGCCTAACCACAGCTCACTTCTAAAGTTGTGATACATCCATGCGGTATCAAAGTAGGTAAAGCCACGCTCTAAAAAGCTATCTACCATCTGCTCAAACTGGGCACGGTCTACCTCGTTATTCTCGCCCTCACCTATGACGGGTAGTCTCATGCACCCAAAACCAAGTTGCGCCGACATGTGCTCCACGCTCCTTTTAAAACCACTTCTGAGCTACTGTACAAACAGGTGCCTACTGTCTAACCGATACCAACGCTTGGTAAGCACTCCCATAAATACCTGCACGATTGCCCAGATTTGCAGGAACAATCCGGGTATTTTTGCACGGCAGCAGTGCATGGTATTGGTAGCGCTCGATAAGCTCATCGATAAACTGGTCGAGACCAGCTGCCATACCACCGCCAATCACAAACGAGCCCGGGTCGATAGTGCAGGCAAGGTCTGCCAACGCACGCGCAAGGTAATCGCACATTTGAGAGATTGCCTGTTTGGCACATTCGTCGTTTTGCGCGGCAGCCTCAAAAACAGACAGCGAATCGCTGGGGCCGTTGAGTGCTACCGCTTGTTGGCCGGCTTTCTCGCACTGCGCGAGGTAGCTCGAGACCACACCACTTGCGCTTGCATACTGCTCGAGACAACCTGTGCCACCGCAACCACAATGGGCGGTCTCAGAAGGATTGACGCAAATGTGACCAATTTCTCCTGCGGCACCGTTTCGTCCGTAAATGAGCTTTCCACCAACAACAACGCCACCACCCACACCGGTGCCCAGCGTCACCATAATCATGGATTGCTCTCCTTGACCAGCGCCTCGCCACTGCTCACCAAGAGCTGCCGCATTTGCATCGTTGAGGACAACTACGCAGGCATTACTAAATGCAGCTTCGAGCGCCGCCACGAAATCTGGCAAATCAATCTTTGCATTTGCCACAAAACTCAAGCTGCCATCATCACTAATGGGCGCCGGCACATCAAGGCCGATGCCGCGAATCTCTGAAGCCTCGTATGAACAGTCGGCAGCGATTTTTGTCAGAGCTTCACACACAACCGCAAATGCCTCATCGCTCGTCAACTCAGGAGTTGGAACATTTTCTTGCGCAAACAACGTACCGTTATCGTCAAACAGGCCCGCCTTAATGGCAGTGCCTCCCACATCGATACCAAAGAACGCCTCACGGATATTCTTATCAGCCACCAAACCACCCCTTTTCTTCAAAGTTGCACACTGTTTTGCTGCATCCTGTCTTGTGTGCACCCTGTTTTGCTGCACCCTGTTTTGCGTGCATCCTGTTGTGCGTGCACCCACTACCCCTCAATAGTGTCACGTGTGCTGTGTACTAGTATCGCCGAAAACTGCAACGTCACATCATCACAATACCTTAGCCGCTACAATGTCATCCGTAAATGCAAAGGAATGTGAATGGATTGTTTGAGGAGGACCGATGAGAGCACTGGTGCAGCGTGTTAAGGAAGCCGCAGTACGCGTTGATGGCAGCGTTGTAGGAAGCTGTGGATATGGCCTGTTGGTTCTCCTTGGTGTCACTCATGACGACACGCCTGAGCTCGCAAAGCGCCTTGCCGACAAACTCTGTCGTCTGCGCATTTTTGAAGATGAGCAGGGAAAGACCAACCTGTCACTTACCGACGTAGGAGGTGAGCTTCTCGTGGTGAGTCAGTTTACCCTCTACGCAGACTGCAAGCGAGGCTTGCGCCCCTCATTTACCCAAGCAGCTCAGGCGGCACCTGCCGAGCAACTCTACGAGCATTTTTGCAGCGCCTGTAAAGCCCACGTTGCCCATGTTGACCAAGGCAGCTTTGGAGCCATGATGGACATATCGCTCATTGCCTCGGGGCCTTTTAGTATCTGGCTCGACACCGATGAGCTGTTCAGCTGAGCAGAGCTGGCGTTATTGAGACCTGCGCCTCGGGCTGCGCGTAGAACTGGGTCTAGGGCTGCGTCTCGGACTGAGACTAGGGCTGCGTCTCAGGTTGCACGTAGAACTGCGTGTAGACCTAAGTCTAGGACTGCGTATCTGCACCCTCTCCCTGAGAGCGGTTGGTTCTGCGACGGCGGTGGCGACGCTGTCCTGTCTGCCCTGTGTGTTCAGCACCTGACTGAGAGGCTCCTTCACCCGCTGCTTGAGCGCTGTGTTTACCCGCCTGCTGCGGTGTTCTCGACTCTGGTGTCTGTGCGCTGTGATGGCGGCGACGCTTGTTTCTGTTGGTGTGACCAGCATTGTTAGTGTGTCCAGCATTGTTGGTGTGACCAGCATTGTTGTTCTGCTGCTGAGAAGACTGCTGCGAAGCTTGTTGGTTGTGCTGTGCTGGAGCTGCTGAAGCTCCCCCACGATCTCCCGGACGACGCCTTCTGGTGCGACCCGGGCGCGCGTCGCTTGCCTGACCGTGAGCCTCTCCCTTACCAGCAGCAGTCTGCTGATCGTGTTGTGCTGCAGGGCTTTGTCCTTGGTTGGCTTGGTGTCCGTGCTGACGGCGACGCCTCGACTTGGAGCGAGACTCAGCGGGCTTATCGGACGAATTGTCACTGGCCTGCTCTTGTCCAGACCTGTTGCGCCGAGTTTTGCGAGGTGTTGGTTCAACAAAAATATCATTTGGCTCAAAGCTATCCTCAGGGAGCAAGCCATTGGCTCGGTCAAGTTCAGCCAATGCCATCTGCACCTCTGGAGACTCGAGCGACTCGAGTATGTCGCGCGTCACCGTGTCGGGGCGACACGGGCAGTTAAGCTCTTGGCTCTTTTGTTGTGCAGCATCACTTGCCTGCATGTCAGCAAGTGGCACACGAATGAGCTTGCCATTCTCTAAGCGCAGGGCAATCTGCTCCTTGGGAGTGTCATACTCAGCAATCTTTGCTTTGCCAAGGGGGGTGTCGATAAGGGCGTTTTTCTTTGGCGCGCGGCTTTTGAAGTCGCGATATACGTCAAACTCATAGCGCAGACAGCACATGAGCCTGCCACACGCACCACTAATCTTGGTCGAGTTCAAGGGCAAGTCTTGCTCTTTTGCCATACGAATGGACACCGGCTCAAACTGCCTGCCAAAACGAGCACAGCAGAGCTCTTGTCCGCAGTGGGCGTATCCACCAATAAGCGCTGCTTCTTCTCGAACACCAATCTGGCGCATATCAACACGTGAACCAAACTCGCGCGACAAATCACGCACGAGCTGCCTAAAGTCGACCCGTTCCTCAGCTGAGAAATAGCACACCACCCGGTCAGACTGGAAGGGATACTCAACGCCAACCGGTTTGATATCAAGACCACTCTCTTTAGCAAGTCGACGGAAGTGAGGCATGGCTCGCTCGCCTTGTTCTGCAAGTTCATCGGCATAATCGAGGTCATCTTGTGTTGCTACGCGAACAACAGGCTTCAAGGCAGTTGTTACTCCCAAATCCTCAAGTTCTGACAGAGTCAGCTCTTGGGGGTCGTCAACTGTAAGTCCAATCTCGAGTCCGCGCTCAGTCTCGCAAATAACATGATCGCCGATGATAGGCGCATCCAGACCAGCCTCGAACCAGAGGTCTTTATTGGCGTATTTAAACTTCACCGGGACAACGGTGGGCATGTGAGTGCCTCCTTGATGGTGATAAGCATGGTCTCAATGACCAGCTGAGGGGTTATGTTTCGAGCAATGTCATCGTGTGCCTGCTCACAAGCCTCTAATGCAGCCAGTATGCCCGATAGAGAACTTGAGTGTGCAAGCTGAGTGCTGTGCTGTTCAAAGGAGTCCAACACAACAGAGCTGGCAGCGCCCGTAGTGATCATGAGCACATCACGGAGAAATATCTGTGCTGCATGTATCAGCTCAATCATACCCGAACGCTCGCTTTGTGACAGCTCTCGCTTGTGACGTTCCTCGAGGCGCTTGGTGCCCTGCCGAAAGAGATACTCTTCGCTTTCGCGCCGTTGCTCTTCTTGGACACCCTTGAGTTCTTCGACTGGAACCTGAGCGAGTTTGCACAGCTGAACTGCTGATTTGATAATTTCCCAGCTGCTCATACGGGGTAGTTGGGCAAGGTTTGTCAACATGAGTTTGAGGGCATATTGACGAGCCGATGACTCCAAAAATTCCTGAGCACGCAGGTAGTCGTGGGTCAGTTCAAAGGCAAGTCGGGCATCACTTTCTGAAGCATTCGTGGCGCTCATCAAGCTGCCCAGAGCTTCATCTGCATTGAGTGGTCGAAACGGCACAATCTGACACCGTGACACGATGGTTGATAAAACTGACTCACGATTGTTGGTGAGCAAAATGAAGGTTGTTGCCTCAGGCGGTTCTTCGAGTGTTTTGAGCAAGGCATTTGCCGAGGCCGCAAAGAGTAGCTCAACCTTCTCGATGATATAGACCTTTGCCTGTGAGCGAACGGGACGCAAGCTTACATCGGCAATGAGATCTCTCAGCTGGTCAACGAGGTAACCCGAGCTTCCTTCGGGTGAGATGTGGTGAACATCGGGGTGAGTATCTTTGAGCACCCAGCTGCAGTCATGGCAGTGCCCGCAGCCGTGCTGAGGACACACCAAAAGCTGCGCCAAGGCTCGAGCAGCTGCATGCATGTCTGTATCGGCAGTACCTGAGAACAGGTAAGCATGGCTCAACTTGTTGTCTCGCGCACAGGCCTCAAAATAGCTTTTCACACGCTCTTGATGTGCGATGCAATCAAAGACGGTGCTTGTAACCTCAGAGCTTGGGGCTGATGCAGGATGAGCGTTCGTCATCTCATGCCTTTCCCGCAATGCCATGCTCTGTGAGCAGCGGCTCGACAAGCTCCATAATGTGCTCATGGATTTCTTGGGGCGTGGTACGTGCATCGAGGAGATGAAAGCGCTCTTCTCCCGATGCCGCCAACGCTCGGTAGCCCTCAGCTACGCGCAGCATGAGCTGGTTGCCACCCTCTTCCATGCGATCGGCCTTCTCACGCGTGGCTCGCCTGAGAGCTTCTGCGCTGTCAATATCTAAGATGATGGTAAGCTCGGGAACCAAACCGCAGCTTCCGAGCGCATTTGCTTGTTCAACCTGAGTGCGGTCGAGGTCTCTGCCATATGCTTGATAAGCTGTTGTTGAATCGTAGAAACGGTCGCACAAAACCACTGAGCCTTGAGCCAGCGCAGGCACCATCAACTCCTGCACTAACTGAGCTCGCGACGCCTCATACAACAAAAGCTCGCACTCAGGAGACATTTCTGGATTGGCAGGGTCAAGCACCAAAGCACGAATTTTTTCTGAGATAGGAGTGCCGCCGGGCTCTCGCACACAAACTGTCGAGAGGCCCTCAGCTTCGAGGGCCTCTTTGAGAAGGGCAATCTGGGTGGACTTTCCCGAGCCATCAACTCCTTCGAGTGAGATAAGCACGCCTTGCACTCGTGTTGCCTCTGCTCGCTCACCAGACATAGGTTTAGGCACCCTTCTTGGAACTCTTTGAAGTTGACTTCTTTGCGCGGCTGGTGCTCTTAGCACGACTGCTTGTTGTCTTTGCACGTCCGCGACTGGTAGCCTTTTTCTCTTTGCTGGGGCAATCCATATTGACGCAGAGCTTCCACGGACCGCGTGCGGTGGTTACCTCTACAAAGGGAGCGCCACACTCAGGACAGGTCTCACCCGTTGCTTTGAGTTCTCCTCGCTGAGGCAGCGGATAGCTCGTCTCACACAGCTCATAGTTTTCACAGCGAATAAAGCGCTTACCTGTGCGTTCGCTTTTGTGGGCAATCAGTTTGCCGGTACGACCAGCCTCTGCACACGCCGCGCACTCACCCACCACAACGTCGGGTTCGCGGTTGGTAGCACATGCTGGGTTGACACACTGCTCGTACGCTTTGGAGCGAAACGGCTTGCACGAGATTCTCGGAGCGCCACACTCAGGACACACCGCGGCATCACCCTCAAGCGGGTCAATTTTGACACGCGAGGGTACCGGATAGGTAACGTCGCAGTCGGGCCATCCCATGCAACCAATAAAGCTTCCGCGCGTCTTGGCGCTACTCTTCATCACGAGGTCTTTACCACACTTGGGACAAGCTCCCACACGAGCGTCTGCGGTCACTGCCTCAGAGATTGCCTCACCAAGGTCATCTTTGTGCTCTATGAGCTCATCCATCATGCCAGCAAGCATGGAGCGAGATCTGCGAACAACTCCCTCTTGTGTTTCTTGACCCTCGGCAACCTGTGTCATGGATTGCTCGAGTTCGCTCGTCATATCAGGGCTTGTCACATGCGGCGCATAGTTGTGTAGTGCGTCGATGACCGCCATTCCCAGCTGGCTGGGCTCAATGGGGTCTCCTTTGAGATACTTCACCTCAAAAAGGCGCTCGATGATAGATGCGCGGGTCGACTTGGTGCCAAGACCTCGTTTTTCCATCTCTTGTACCAAGCGTCCTTGACTGTAGCGAGGCGGTGGCTCGGTTTGCTTATGCTCAAAGTCCATGGACACAACCGAGCAAACATCGCCTTCAACGAGGGCGGGAAGCTGCTCGTCTTTTTTCATACCAAAGGGATAAATCGCCCGAAAGCCCGGCTTGACAAGCACGTCTCCTGAGGCCTGCATAGGCTCTCCCTCAACATCAAGAGAAACCTTGGTGCCCTCAATAACCGCTGCGTCAGACAGCGTTGCCATAAAGCGCCGAGCAACCAAGTTGTAGAGCTTCCATGCGGCAGGTTGCAGCTTGTCGGGGTCTGCCACGCCCGTAGGATAGATGGGTGGGTGGTCGGTGGTCATCTGCTTGCCACGCGTGGCCTTAAGGGTGGGACGACCCAACAGCTCATCTGCATACGGCGCATATTGAGGAACCCCTTTGAGCATGCGGAGCTGCTCTTTGAGATCCAAAGAGTCGGGGTAAACCGTGTTATCAACACGCGGATAGGAGATGAGACCATCCATGTAGAGCGACTCTGCCAAGCGCATGGTACGCGCAGGCGAAAGACCTTCTGCTGCAGCTGCAGCTTGGAGCGACGTTGTATTGAACGGCGCGGGCGGTTGCTGGCGGCGCTCTTTCTTGCTTACCTCTGTCACGCGCCCCTCGGTGGCATGCTCGAGACGAGCATAAGCACGCAGGGCCTCT
>JAFUCQ010000134.1 GCA_017459605.1 Atopobiaceae bacterium | reverse complement strand
CCTCGCCCGTCTCCGCCTCGACGGCGCACACGCTGTTCTTCTTGGAATGCGTGTCTATGCCGATGTTGGTACAATACTTCATGAGGAGCCTCCTTCATCTGCCTGTGGTAATCGACCACCGTTTGCATTGACGTTAACGAATGTCGCCTAACCCACGTACATTCAGAAGGGAGGCTCCGACCGATTAATCATCGGTCATATCTTCTAGTTGCTGTCAGATGTCTGCAGGGGGCTGTTGACCGCACCTTCTCCTATCTTGTGGAGGTAATCGGATAGATCTTTGTAGTCGGCTTCTTGTGTGGCATCGTTGTGGTTCCACTGCACGTCTGAAGGATAGATAGCCACGAACCGTTTGTTCACGTTCTGCCCCACTCCTGCTACGTGATACTCCATAGGGAAGTTTTCAAACGAATGGTCGTCCATGTCAAAAGCCCTGATGGTTACCAGTCTGCCGCCATAGCCTTCCTGTTGAGCTGAGAAAAGATAGAACGTTACGGCGTTCCCATCCATTTCAAAGCTCCATTTGTCACCTTCTGGCATGGTCATCATGAAATCGTTGAAGTATAGGACCTCAAGGCCATTCCACGATTGTTTCTCAAAACCTGCACTTACGTCATAGTCTGCTGAGCTCGAGCCATCATATGCAGAAGTGTTGCCAGAACCCGCCTCAGCAGATGAGCCTGTTGCTCCCGTTGTGTTGGACGCACCTGTTGAATCTCCCGCGCTCGGAGTAGCTGCTGCACCAGATGTTTCCGTTGTTGTGGATGTGTCTTGGCTGTCAGTGTCAGTTGTGTCTGGGGTTTCGCTGTGCTCAAGCAGGGAGTCAACATATGTTTTGAGCGAGCTCAGATTTTCGACCTCATATCTGCTCCCATCCTCAAGCACAAGCACATTGCCCTCGAAAGCAAAGCTGAGCGTCGTATCTTGTGTACTCAGCTTGATGGTGAGCCCATCGTCGTCTACGCCCATCTGGGTTGGGTCCTTGAGGGTAACCTCCTTCAGTCGAAGATAGAGATTCTCTACCTCAGTGGCATCGTTGGTTTTGTCAGCTGATAGACCGCCCTCAGTTGCTCGGCTATATTCTACGGAGCGAATGTCTTGTGCCGTGAGGGAAGTAAGCGTGTCCATGGCAGGCCAGCTCATACCGCTTTTCTCGATGTCATTGCTGCTGTTGGTGCTGGCGTTGCTATCGCTATTGCTGCTACTCCCTGCGCACCCTGCCAAGAAGAGCGCGAACACAAGCATCGCGGTTGTAAGCATGGTTGTAAGCAGTGTGACGGTCGGCCTCTTTTTCATAATAAGCACCCCTTGTCTCGACAGCACTTGTCTCTATGACCAAGTATAGACAGGCACAGATAATCCGACCCGCTCTACTCAATCTACTGACTGAATCTGCCCAATCTACTGACTGGCTCTACTCAATCCAGTTGGGGCTACCGTATGTCGAAGCAAGTGGATGGTACCCAGGATAAGGTCGTATAAATGTAAGAAGGAAATAAGAGAGCAAGAGAGGGCGAAAGGGATTAAGACAGGCAAAGAATGCCTGAGCTCATCAAGAAACAACCAAGTCAATATCCCAACCACAAGAAAGAGGTGCACTATGCAGTACGAAATCAAGGGCGGTAACTTCCCCGTTGTTGTATGTCAGCTCGAAGCTGGCGAGAAGATGATTAGTGAGGGCGGGTCCATGACCTGGATGACCCCCAATATGAAGATGGAGACCAAGGGCGGTGGCATGCGCGGCATGTTCTCGAAGGCCTTGTCTGGTGAAGGTTTGTTCCAAAATATCTATACCGCCGAGGGCGGCGCTGGCATGATTGCCTTTGGATCCAGCTTTCCAGGAAAGGTTGTGCCCATTGAGGTAGGTCCAGGCAGGGAGTGGATTTTGCAAAAGCGAGCGTTTCTTGCTTCTGAGGCAGGTGTGAAGCTCGAGACGCATTTCAACAAGAAGTTAGGTGCAGGCTTCTTTGGTGGCGAAGGCTTTATCATGCAGAAGCTGTCTGGTACCGGTGTTGCTTTTGCCGAGATCGACGGCGAGCTCATGGAGTATACCCTCAAGCCTGGACAGCGGCTTGTGGTGGACACCGGGTATGTTGCTGGCTTTGAGATGGGCGTCTCTATTGACATACAATCCGTGCCAGGCATGAAAAACAAGCTGCTTGGTGGTGAGGGCCTCTTTAACACCGTACTGACCGGCCCAGGTCGTATCTGGTTGCAGACTATGCCCATGAATGCAATCGCAAGCGCCGTGGCTTCGGTCTTACCCAGCGGAAACTAATGTGCTTCAAATCTAAGAGTAACGGCGACCAGCGCCAGCAACGTCACCAACGCCACAAAAGGCGGGTTAGCTCTCGTTGAGGCTCACAATTCGAACGGACGAAAAATCACTGCCTGGGGTGTAGTAGTCATCTTTGACCATATATAAGGCCTTATCTGCCATAGAGAGAAAATCCCACGCTTTGATCTTGATGCCAGGAATATCGTTGCAGATGCCTTGCGACATACTTACGCGGTCGGTCTTCATAGCCTTCTCATGGGTGAGATTGAGCGCAGCTATCCTTGAGTCAAGCTCTTGTGCTATCCGCATAATCTCTTCGCTGCTTTTATTCTCGTAAATTAAAACGAACTCATCTCCACCGTAACGGGCGCACGAGAAACCCTCTTCTTTCGCAAGCTGAGAAATCTCTGCTGCAATGGTTTTAAGGCACTGATCGCCTGCTTGGTGCCCATAAAAGTCGTTGTACTCCTTGAAAGAGTTGATATCAAGAATGCCAATTCCAAAGTGAGACTTGTGGGCAAAGGCGCTCTCAAAGGCAGCATCAATAATCATTTCCATCCTGCGCCTGTTTGCGATGCCAGTCAGAGAGTCTGTTTGTGCCTCGCGCTCAAGAGCATTGCGCTGTTCACGCAAGACATTCATGGTGTCAATTAATTCCATTGAGGCTTCGTGAATGTGGTAATACTCTCTTTCTTGCTCGAGGTTCGTATGATGCTGGTCAAGCAAGAACCTGGTAATGGTATCGAGGTCGCCAAGCTTTTCGTAGTAGGAGATTTCAATGGCGTAGAGATGCTGCTTCATGCGAGGGACATTGGAATCAAGGATTATCTTAGATATCGCATCTATGATGGTTCGCACAATGTCAAAATGCTCGTGTTCAATAAGGAACATGCACAGATCACGCACATCGGTAATAAAGTCAAATAAACGGTGCGCGCTGTTAATCATGAACATGGTTTTGGTGCGGAACTCTTCAATGCGCTTTTCATCCTGGTCAAGTATGGCAATCATCAAGCGCAAGAACGAGACAGGAATAACCACATTGGTTAAGTCGGGATTGCCAAAGTCTTTTTCAAGCTGAACAATCTCTGCTTCGAGTTCTTTGGCTCGCTCCAGATTGCCAAGAAATATGTTGAGGACGCCCTCGGAAAAGTAACCATTGATGGTGTTCTGATAGTAGTAAACGTCATTGTTCGACACAGAAACTTGCTGCCTATTGCTCAGAGACACATATTCAAGTGCTTTTTCGTTGTCGTTCATACGTGCATAGACTTGCCCGATGTTGTTGTTGACAATGCTCAGGAGGTACATGTCATTGAGCGGCTCGCAGGTATTGAGTGCATTCATAAGGTGATAGTAGGCAATATTGAATGCCCCGTGATTGGAAGCATCAATACCCAGATAATTGTAGGCACGAGCCAAAAGAGCGTCTTCATCGGTATTGATAAGGTGAGAGACGGCTTGGCTCATGTGGTGGCGAAACTGACTGTAGTCAACCTCGAATGCGTAGAGCGAATCGGCAAGATGGAAATGGGCAAAACCCAAGAGTGCCTCATCTTCTGATGCCTTGGCGATATCCATGATTTGAGAGAGCGTGTCAAAGACAGCCTCATCCATTGTCTTCTTTTGCTGAAACATGTGTTGAACAAGATTGTCTGTATGAGTATCAAATCTGTTCAAGTCCATCTTCCTTACAATGTTTATCGCCCAAAAAAGAGATACCTGCAAATTCTACTAGATTTTTATG
>JAFUCQ010000133.1 GCA_017459605.1 Atopobiaceae bacterium | reverse complement strand
GTTTCTACGAGAAGTACTGGAAACGATACGATACTGCTGTAATCGAGCAGAAAATCGCGACTGCAAGGAAACAACGTCCTTGCAATAGAATCGAGCTTGAAACATGGAGGAACCAACTTGCAACTATCACTGCCATCGAACGAATGGCGCGTAAAGAATACGGGCGCACCCTGAACCCCTCCCGCACGCTGAGGTGGAAAGACAGGCTTGCGATTTCGCCGCTGTTAGCCCTGAAGCGGAGACTTGGACGATGAGATGGCATCCATACCCGTCCGTCACCTTCAATCCCACTTACTTTGCTCTGCGCTCAAACATGAGCCTGGGGCACCATCTATCTGGCTCGAGTAGATTTAGATAGAATAAGGTCATACGCAATAGCACAACCTGCTTTCATCCTTGGGTGTCATCTGCAAAGCGTTATAATGTTTATCAAACACTTAAGGGGGATACTCATTAACATTTTTAGAAGAGTATCCCCCTTAACAGGGATGTAGGAGTGTTCATGACAGAGCTCTACACGCGTGAGCGCTATCTAGAAAAGATACGCCCCTTCTACCACGATGATGACATCGTCAAAGTCATCGTTGGTGTTAGACGCTGCGGCAAGTCGTCCATCATGCAGATGATTGCAGACGAACTCCAGGCGCAAGGAATACCGCAGGAGAACCTCCTCTTCCTTAATCTCGACAAGCGCGGATTCCGGCATATCAAAAAAGCCGACGATCTTGACGTTGCAATCGAGCGCTTGACAAACGGCATCGATGGTCTCAAGTACCTCTTCATCGATGAAGTACAGAACGTCACAGACTTCGAAGAAGTAATAAACGCTTGGCGTGAAGAGGGCGACGTATCGATTTTCATCACGGGGTCAAACTCCTACTTGCTTTCAGGTGAGCTTGCAACCAAGCTCACCGGTCGCTATATCGAGTTCGAAGTATTCACGCTGACCTTTGACGAGTACGAGGAGATGAAAAGCTTCTATGGAAAGCCTGTTAGCAACGACCTTCAGGCAGAGCTCGACACGTACCTTCTAGAAGGCGGCTTCCCTCGCGCCGTGCGCTACGACACGCTAGCAGAGAAGCGAACGTATGTCGAAAGTGTCATCCAAGAGATATTCGACAAGGACGTGAGGCGTAGGGCGAAAATCCGTAACAGGTCTGTTTTCGACCGTGTGCAGGCATACCTTTTCAACAACTATGGAACCCCGTTAAGCGTAAAGAACATTGCGGAATACTTCAGGAATGTCGAGAAGACCCCTATCAAGGAAGAAACGCTCTATCGTTACATCAGAGTGCTTGAAGAGGCGAAAATCCTCTATCGTTGCCCACGATTCGATATGAAATCGAAGAAATCGCTCGCACGCGAAGAGAAACTGTACCTGACAGACACAAGCTTCTACTTTGCCCGCAATACCGACAACCGCATCAACTATGGGCCAGCTCTTGAGAACATCGTCTACCTTTACGCAAGGTCTCGTGGGTGGTCCGCAAGCGTTGGGCGAATTGGCACACTCGAATGCGACTTTATCATGCGCAACCAAGAAACCGACTATGCCTACATCCAGGTTTCCTACACCATCGCGGAGCGTTCAACGGAAGACCGCGAGTATCGATCCTTGGAACGCATTGCAGATGGCTTTCCAAAATGGCTGCTTACTTGCGACAGGCTTCTCCAGAAGCGCTCCGGCATTATGCACGAAAACCTCGCACAGTTCCTTGCGCTTACGTCTTCGTTTTGGCTCGAGCAGCGTTAATTCTCACATCCCCATTTACTCTACTTTGCACTCAAACATGAGCCTATCGTTTTTGTCCCATGAAGGATAGAGACGAGCGCCGCCTGGGAGCTTGCAATGGCGATTGTGCTCCCTTGCCACCTGCTTAGCTTCCTCTGAGAGAAACACTTGTTGCGTAAAGATGCCCGGCGCCTCATGTCCATCAGGAATCTCCAGCTCGAGAATAATGGTCCACCATTGCGCCTGTGGTACAACATCTTTCCGACCAAAAGAGACCCTGAGCTCCTGATGCGATTCTTGCCTATCGACGAAGAACGGGAGACTCTGCCCCAGATTGCCGAACTCACCAGTTTCGGGCTTGACGAAAACGGCCTTTACCTCCAATTCGGGCGGAACCTTCAAATCAAGCTTCACGGATCGGTAAACAGGTGTGGAAATGCGAAGCAGCTCCACCGGATAACGCTCCTTGCGAAACTCATCAATCACCTCCCAAAGCTCGTTCGCCTTACTCGAGATAACCATATCATCTGTATGCCAAATCCCGCGCGTGGTCGAATGAAGGGTCAGCTCCTCTTCACCAAAATATGAGTTTGCAATGGCGCGGTCCCCTTCTTTATAGCGCGCAAAGCGTCTCTCGTACTCTTCTGGAGGCAGCAGGGCTGGATTCGATTCCTTATCCTCAACGCCGAATCGGCTGGCGTATGCGCGTAAAGCTATTTGCGCATCGCTTAAACGTGGGGCAACTTGCATGAAGTCTCTTAAAGCCTCAGCGTAGTCATTTGTGAGTGAAGCATTTGGCTTGCCCTCGGGAATAACGAAAGAATCGTTCCATGCAATGCCTGTCACATGACAGAAGTCATGGTAAATGTCCCCGCCTACAAATGAGCTGAAGTCGTATTTTCGAATAATGAGCCTGTCGCTAGAGCCAAGGGCCTGCTCAATTGCAGCAACATGAGCTCGGTAATCAAGAAGTCTGTTAACATGCTCCGTATCGAGCGTGTCGAAGTAGGATCCGAAAGGCTTTCCGACTACTATCTGCGTTCGCCACCACGATTCGGCAAAGTCAGCACGGTTGCGCAGGTACAAAACAACAGCAATCGAGCCCACCCCTAAAGCACGCAGTTCAGAAACCATGATGCGCCAGAAGCTTTGATAGTTCTCGTCAAAGGACGAATCATGCAAGGGCGCAAACTCGTAGAGAAGCTCATCGGAAAGAAGCACTGTTCCCTCATGCGAAATCGATTCGCGAAGGCTTGGCCAAAGAGCAACTGCTTCCCCCTCGTCGGGGTCAAACGTTGTGCGCGCTTCAAGCTGTGAAGCACAGTAGCAAAGCAACGGAAAAGCGTTTGATCCGTGTGGCCTTCTAATGCAAGCGCATTCTGGAGCCAATACACCTTGCTTCTCCAAGAGGTCCCTGTTGTGCAGGAAAAAGAGCTGCAATGCCGTAGTGCCAGTTTTAGGTGCACCAATATGGAGTATAAGATTCGTCAAAGTATAGACCCTCCCAATAGTGAAACCCTCAGACTGGTTGACGGAGCATCGTGAGCTTCTTGCTAGCTTATCCAAACATTTTATTGCAGGCCCGGCGCACAAGAGCACGCAGGTTGTCAATAGACGGAAGACGATCACGGATTCTTATCCACGGCGCGACACGTTGCGGCACGGGAAGACCTGGGAGATACCCACGAGTAGCTTCTTCAAGGCCAGGAACGGTGCATATAAGAGACGCGAGCTTCTCCGTGAACTCTAAGTAATCTTCATGTGCAACATTGCTTTTAGCACAAACTGAGTCCATCCTTTTCAGAATGCTTTCCACTCTGAAAAGCAGATACTCTTGTGCCATCCTGTCGAATCCGTGTTGTTCAAAAAACGAAATCGACTCAGCGAGGGATTCAAGGGCTGTAAGCATCGTTGCCTTATCTACAGTTTGGATAAGAGAATTAGGACGCTGCACATAAAAGTAAACCGGCTGATCGAGTATCACGATGTCATTCGTTTGGTAGCAGTATCGAAGGAGAAAAAGAAGATCCTCGGCAAGCATCGTGGTGCCGTAGCGAACCTCACCAGAGACAAACAAGGCTCTTCGGTAAATGCATGATTGATGCTCGTACCTGAACGATGCATACAGCGGAAGCCCCCTTTGGAGAGCTTCTTTGATACGCTCGTTGAGCAGCTGGGGGCAACTAGACGTCGAATCGCCTGTGGCGAAATCCACCTTGTCCCTCATTCCCTTTGCCATGTCGTGCCCGCCGTCGGCAATAGCTGCCGCATAGAGCAGCTCATAGAAGTCGGGAGATACATAATCGTCGGGGTCGATGAATGAAAGGTAGTCGCCTCGCGCCGCCTCTATCCCGCGATTGCGAGAAGCACCTGCGCCGATGTTGCGCTCGTTGCGCAGGATGCGAACCCGACCGTCCTGCGCCGCCCATTCCTCCACAGCCGCCATCGACTCGTCGGTGCCGCAGTCGTCCACGAAGATGAACTCGAGGCCATCAATCATCTGTGCCTGCAAACTCTCAATGCATCTGCCGATGAAGGGCTCCACGTTGTAGACGGGCAAGATGATTGACACCCGGGGAGGTCCCATCTCTACCTCCCTATCCTGCATGCGAATCATCTGGCTTTCGAACTAGGACACTCTTTAGCTTTCTTTTTAACTTGCCACCTTTCGCCTTGAGGCTACTACCCTTCCTTTTCAAGTTGCTGCCCTTCGTCCTAAACTTGCCGATGAGTGTCTTACGCATACCCTTGAGGCTTTCTGCCTGCCTCTTCTCGGAGCGAGCGCGGCGCAACTCGCCCTCCAGCGCCTCAATCCTGGTCTGGCAGACGCGCAGGTAAAGCTCAGCGCCTTGTATCCCGTCGATGTCTCCCCTATGTTCGTGCAGGGTCTTGGCGAACACGTCTGAGCCGTATGTCCGCTCGAGCCACTGACGTATGGAGGTTGGCTGCTGGTCGTTTCCTCCATCGAGGTTCTCGTGCCACAGAGCGGAGTCCTGAGAACCCTCAATGTAGCGCAGCCCCAGATTTTTCGTTGCACGTACGACGGGGGTTCCTGAGACCATCTGCGCCGCCTTGAGCCACAAATCGTCCGCATGGGGGCAGAGTTCGCGTATTAGGGACTCGTCCAAAAAGGTGTCCGCAATAGAGTTCGGAGGGTAGAGGATGCCGCCCGCGCCAGTAGCAATCAGCTGCATGGACGGGACGTGCAGCGGATAGTCCATCTCTGACTTCAGCCACTCCTTGTAGGGTAAGGGCTCTCCGTCATCAGAGCGGGTGATTAGGTGGGTCCTTGCAGCCGAGATTGCGTGTGGGAACTGCAGGTACGACTTCCAGAGTCGCTTGAGTAGGCTTTTGTGGTAAATGAGGTCGTCGTCGATGGTGACCACCACATCGTCTTTGAACTCCTGAAGCGCATAGAAGTACTTCTTGTGGGGCCCGAGGTCGGCATCACACCAGCGAAGCTCCACCTCGCCTCGATCGACCATTCCAGCGAGGTCATCGGGTAGGCTGGCAATTCCGCCAGGGAACTGGGACGCTGCCAGGTAGAGGACAACTAGGTCGGCTTGGCGTTCCTGCTCCAAAATTGATGCAAGCGCAGTAGCGACGTAGCCGATGCGAGCTGGGTAGCTTGTCAGCGAAACGATAAGTCTTCTCGCTCTCAGCTTTCCCATCTCATCGAACGCGTGCCTGCGCACCGCGTCGAAGTCCTGATAAAGGTGGGGGTACTCGGAGAAATCAGAGAAACTGAGTTCCGCGTACTCGGGTGAGCTGAACTTATGATGCACATGATCGTAGTACTCTTTCACGCTGGGAGAATCGAAGTCGAGCTCGTACCGGCCCATGACGTTGAGGTAGTTGTCGATGGCAAAGCGCCTGATTGCACCTTTGATCTCGTTAGCATAGGGCAGCTCCTGCGCCTGCGAGACGGCACTCTCTACAGCGAAGACGACGTTCTTTGGGTTTCTCGCCGTGCGCCAGCGCGTCGAATCGCTTCGCCCGAAGCGATACTTGAGCAGCGATTTGGTTGTGTAGGCAACACTTTTTGCCGAGGCGATGCTCACTGCAGCGAAGGCGATGTCGTTTGTGGAGGGTATCTCGTCAAAGCGCAGGCCCGCGTCCAGGAGGAACTGACGGCGGTAGAGCTTGTTCCAAGGTGTTGGGTTGACAATGCTCATGATGCAGTCGGGGCAGTCTGTGTAGCAGAAGGGGTTCGCCTTTGTCTTGAGCCAGTCAACATGCACGCCAACCCGCTTCTTCTCGTTCCCAAACTCGTCAAACTGGCTGAAGTTGAACGCAGCGACATCGGCAGGCTGGCTCTCCCCTCCAGCTCCTTGACCTTTACCCTGAATGGTATCGAGGGCGGTCGACAAAAGCTTCGGCGAGAAGATGTCGTCGCTGTCAAGGAAGATGACGAACTCTCCTAAGGCCAGCTCGAGACCCTTGTTACGCGCAGCACCAGCACCAGCGTTTTTTTGGCGAACGATAGATGCCCTTTGCTCTTTAGCAGCAAACTCCTCTAAGATGGCAAGACTTCCGTCTGTAGACCCATCATCGACAAATATCACCTCGAAGTCCTTGAATCTCTGGGCCGAAAGCGATGCGAGGCACTCGCTGAGGTAGTCCTGCGTGTTGTACACTGGCATCACTATGGATATCAGGGGGGTACTCAATTTCACTTCCAATCCGCCTGGGATGCTCGTCCCAAGCCTCATTCGGCATGGCTATGAAGACTATAGCAGCAATTTGCCGCCGAATAATTCCATCTTGCGGTGTTGCGCGGGATACTCCATTTCCGCTTTTGATTGCCAAACTGCTGATCGCGCGATCCATGCAGTGTTGCCAATCCGCTAAACTCTCCCGATTTGCCAATCTGCCGCACATTTCCTGTTTGCCAATCTGTTATACCTCGCCCGAGGAAAGACGAGTGCAATACAGATACAGATACCTCTTAAAATTATAAAATTTTTGTCTTCATCCTACTAAAATAGTAAATATGTCTTGGTATAATCCTCTTAAAATAGTCAAAGTTGATTGGATTACCCCGTGCTCATACGATCAATCACCAAAAAGCTGGTAGCCTGGAAATCGCGCTCCCACCACCCGCTCGTTATCGCTGGCCTACGTCAAACCGGCAAGACCTTCAGCGTGCGCGCGTTTGGCGAGTCCAACTACGGCCATGTAGTCTATCTTGACCTCAGGGCGAACAAAGCCGTGCGGGCGGCATTTTCTGGAGACTTCGATGTGGACAAGATGGTGCTCTCCATCACGGCAAATGTAGCCGATGCTCGCTTCGTGCCGAACGACACAATCCTCATTCTTGATGAGGTCCAGGATTGCGCGGACGCGCGCAGCTCCCTCAAATACTGGGACCTCGACGGCCGCTACGATGTTATCGCCACGGGGAGCTTCCTGGGCGTGAAGGGTTTTCGCGAACCGTATCCGCGCGGCATCCCCGTAGGGTATGAGGAGCATCTGACCATGCGCCCACTCGATTTTGTCGAATTCGCCGCGAACATGGGCATTTCCGACGAAGTACTTCAGTATGCCAGAGAGACCCTGTTGGCACGTGACCCGCTTCTGCCCGCTGTGCATGCCGGGCTTCAAGAGCTCTATCATCAATACCTCATTGTCGGTGGAATGCCGGAGGCAGTCAACACCTTCCTCGAGGCACATGACCTGAATGCCGTGCGGGACGTTCAACGTGGAATCCTTGCCTCTATCCGAGATGATTTCGGACGGTACAAGAACACAAAAGGTGAGGATGCCGTGAATACGGTTCTCAAGCTGCGTGCCGAAGCCTGTCTCGACTCTCTACCCACACAGCTGTCAAAAGAGTACAAGAAGTTCCAGTACAGCAAAGTGAACGTGTCGGGCAACAGTCCGCAAAAAGCTGACGGCCTACAATATCTCGTCGACGTGGGGCTGGTTGTGAAGTCCTACAACCTACGCGAAATCTCGTCACCGCTCGAAAGCCAGAAGAAAGCAAACGAGTTCAAGGTATTCTTTGCAGACACGGGCCTGCTCGTCTCCCAGCTGGAGCAAGGAACAGCTGCTCATATTCTTGACGGCGACCTGAGCTCGTACAAAGGAGCCGTCGCCGAAAACATGGTCGCATCGGCGCTTGCCTCGGCCGAAAAAGAGCTGTTCTACCTCCGAGCTCCAAGTGGCTCCCCCGAACTCGATTTCGTTGTGAACCTGAACGGCAAACCGACCATCTTGGAGTGCAAGGCCTCCAATGGACGAGCCACGAGCATGCGTTACGTCCTGAAGAATCCCAAAAAGTATGGGGCGCACCCTGCCATCAAGCTCGCGGCGACAAACGTGGGCGGTGGAGAGGGTTTTGTGACACTACCTTCCTACGCGCTCGGGTTCATCGGGATGGACGAGGAGATGCTGATCGCGCCCACAGTGAGCATCTCGTTGGAATGACGCGGGAACAGAAGCTGCGCCGCACAGGTCGTACCCGTCAAAGCGATTTATGATGCAGGTTTCCAAGGAGTATCGCTGTCCAAGCATCCATCAGCGCCATGCGGGAAGACCTCAATCACGCTTCATCACGAATGTTGCTTTTCCTCAGAGATCCACGTTTGGCCATCTTCAGTATAAGCGGCAACACTGCTCTCCTTGGGCTGAGGAATCGCTTTCAGAGCAATAATAATTAGCACTTTTGAGTCTATGACTCTCATTTTATATGTACTTTTGCGATTCTAAAGCATACAATTGCCTTATCTTTTGCGTTAGCACTATGCCTAACAGGCATCCCCCCATAGCAACAGGAGGCAACGTGTATGCTCGAGCGAAAAGCAACAAGTAGGCTTCTGCAATGGAAAAGAGATAAAACCAACCAGGCTCTTATTGTCACGGGTGCACGTCAGGTAGGAAAAACAACCTTGGTTCGCAACTTTGCAAAGGAAAGCTATTCGACGTTTGCCGAAGTGAACTTCTACGATAATATGCAGGCGGTTGACACGGTCAACTCTGCTATGGATGCCAACGACTTTCTGCTCCGTATATCTGCTTTGAGCAGGACGGAATTCACACCTGGAAACACTCTCATTTTTCTCGACGAAGTTCAGGAATGCGGCGACGCACTTACTTGGTTGAAATTTCTGGTAGAACGCTACGACTATGATTTTGTTTTGTCTGGATCGTTACTGGGGCTCGACTCCTTCGACACCCGATCGCTACCAGTCGGTTTTCTCCAGGAGGTTCAAATGTTCCCCTTGGATTTCGAAGAGTTCTGCTGGGCTCACGGCGTAACCCCCTCGCTGCTGGAGGAAGCACGTAATGCAGCAAGCGCCAAAAGCGCAATCCCCGACTACCTGCATGCCTTGCTTACAGAGGCCTTCTATAAGTACCTTCTTGTCGGGGGCATGCCCGATGCAGTGCAGGCTTTTGTTACCAGCAGCAACCTTCCCGCTGTGCGCAATGCGCAACAGGCCATTTTGGACATGTACAGGTACGACATCGCAAAATATGTTGACGACAAGATCGAAAAACGGCAGATTCGCATGGTGTTCGACGCCATACCTGCTCAGCTGAACCAAACGAACAAGCGCTTCAAATACACAAGGCTCGGAAAGAATCTCCGCTTCGCAAATCTCGAGACCGCCTTCGACTGGCTCGAAGCCGCCGGTGTGGCCATCGTTACACCGAGAATCTCGGAGCCCGTTTTTTCGCTGGGGGCGTCGGAGGACCTGAATTCCTTGAAGCTGTACACGAATGACGTGGGCCTGCTCACCTCTCAACTTGCACCCAGCGTGGACCTGGACATACTCAACTATCGCTCGGCCATCAATTTCGGCTCGATTTTCGAGAATGTAGCTGCCCAGGAACTGCGAGCCCATGGGCTCATCCCGCGCTACTACAACACGAAAGGCATTGGCGAACTCGATTTTGTCCTCGAAAACCGCACGGGTGGCATCACCTTATGCGAAGTCAAATCGGGCAAAGACTACCAACGGCACCGCGCGTTGAACAAGCTGCTCGAGACAAAGAACTACCGTTTTGCAAACGCTTACGTTTTCCACGATGGGAACGTTACCGAAAAAGGTCAGGTAACGTATCTGCCAGCCTATTGCCTGGGGCTTGTACCCATGGGGTAATCGCTACACGCGCTGTCGCGCGTAATAGGGTACGCAGGCCTCAATCACGCCTCATCCAAGATGCCCCTCTTCCTTGCTCATCCGCATCTGGCTATCATCGGGGCAAGTGGGAGCGCTGAACTTCTTAAGCTGGGGAATCATCTTCCTGACAATCCGTTAGTATATACACATGGAATTAAACGAGAACGACAGAAATAGCCATACCATCCCTTCGGTCTCCGTCATCGTACCCGTCTACAACCCGGGGCCAGGAATTGCCAACTGTATCAAGTCTCTGCGCACGCAAACACTCGAGAACATCGAGATTATCTTCGTTGACGATTGTGGAGATGATGGTGCTATGGACATGGTGCGCGAGACCGCCTTGCAGGATTCTCGCATTCGAATTTTACAAAACGAGAGAAACCTGGGGTCCGGGCACTCGCGCAACCGAGGGATAGAAGCCGCGCGGGGAGACTACCTCTCCTTCGTTGATGCAGATGACTATGTGTCGCCCGACTTCTATGAGCTTCTTTGGAACAAAGCGCAGGCCGAAGGCTTCCCCGACATTTTGAAGGGCACGCGTCTAAGCGTTATTGACGGCGCTGTGCAAAAGCCAAGCGAAGCCTCTCACGCCAATGCGAGAATCAATGGCATGCTTGCCGAAGGGTTTCCACTATGGGCAGTGTTTCGCAACCAGCACCAGTCGGCCATCTACCGAAGATCCCTCATCGTGGAGCACGCGGTGCTCTACGGCACGTCCCGTCTCGGCCAAGACAACACATTCCTGTTGCGCTTCTGCTCTCACGCTGCTTCGTTTGCGCTGGAAGAAAGAGCACGCTATTACCTTGTTGGGAACAATAGCTCAATTACCAGGCGATACTCCGTTGATATGCTCGATAATAGAATCCATGCCTTAAGCGAGCTGATGGATTACCTCTCTTTGCATAATTGCGATCCCAAACATGCCGGGTCCTACCTCGATGAAGTTATTCGCTATTACGTGCGCTTCGGAATCAGGATGCAGAACGAAACAAACGATAGGGAGGCTGTCCAGCGGTTCTTCGAGAGGACGACCGAACAGCTTCGGCGCTTTCCTGATGTCGACGGCATTAAAGGGTTCAGCGTTCCCCTCTTGGCTGCACTCGATTATGGCATCTATCTTACGGACTTCCCTTATGAGCCCTCGGGAGGCAAGCGATACGCACAAGACTGCCCCATCATCGTACACGAATGGCTACGCTTCTGCGACAGCTATGCGCAGTTGGATAACAGCGTCCTTAACGACGCCATCCACGCGATGCGGGCAACACTGGCGTCATTTTCCCAAGCCGATGCTATCGAAGGGAGTTCACGTGAGGTGAAAGAATCGAAAGATGCTATACGCTACTACCTCAATCATTCTTCCTCCCGAATATCGCTCTTCCTCAAAGACCCACGCCTCGCAATCTTTAGCATAAGTGGGAATACGAATCTCTTCGGACTACGGATGCGTCTACAATCGATTGCAAAGCACGATTAGCGCTAGATTTGTTGCGGCAGAAGCTTTCGCAGAAACTTGGAGCCAATCCCACTTCCTTTACAACCATCCGCTTTCGAGCAGATGGGCATATATGCGCTCGCAATTGTCGTGATCGCGAAAAGCGAACCATGGTTCAGCGAGTTGCTGGTGGCGGTCTGATAACGTAAAACCACTTTCGATGCATCGCTTCAGGGCTGTCACGCATTCGTCGACTGTACAGCAAACCGTTGCAGGGGCTTCGGTATCGAAATCGATATAGGATCCAACCGAAAACTCGCCAGGAAGCGGTGAAAGGAATCGCTCCTGATCAAACTGGTAGAGCAGTACTGGCTTGTCAAGATACAGCGCATCCCACATTACGCTTGAATAGTCGGTGATTAGAACCGAACACTGCATGATGAGATCGTTGAGAAATAATTCGTCGTTGTGAACGAGCTGTACGCAGTTGGGCAAATTGCCACCAAATGAATCTTCGTAGTGCCTCAGAATTGGATGGACGTATACGATTAGCCTTGCTCCGTGCGCTTCCAGCACTTCATGAAGATGACTATCGGAAAGAAGAGCGCAAACGGAAGCACAATACCCACTTTCGCAAAAAGCTGTCTGTGACACATCTCTCAGCCAAGGGCGCCAAGTAGGCATATACAAGATTACGGGTGCATCGGGTTTCGAGCGGTCCTCGAGCACATCCCAGCGTGGAAACCCAAGAATCGGAGCCTCACTCACGGAGTATCCGAGATAATTGACCACCAGAGCCTGTTCTCTGCTGGAGGTTGTCACAAATGTTTTGATGTTTGAAACCTGATCTTCCGAGCTTTGGCGGCAAAACGCTCGAGAAAGATGAGCTTGTTTGATAGCCGTTACTCCATGCTGCAAAAAGTAGAGCGGTTTGCGGGGTGCAAGGTGGCGAAAAACGCTCGGCCGGGGATTCCAAGGGTAGGCATGCAAACCAAGCTGAGACGCAACAAAACCGCGCGCAGTAGCGAGAGCAAGCAAATGACGCGAGCTGGCAAGGGGTAGCACCTGCTCTCTATAGGAATCTAATTGCTTCGCATAGGGGTTGCTGGAATCCACGATGAAGAAAACATGCTTGCGAATATGCTGTGGTGCGTGCTCCATGATATACGTAAACAGATAGTAGGCGTTATCCCGAACAAGTCTCGATTCATGATCGTACATGAGCACGGGACCTCGACGCCTCCAATACCACGCAAAGGGAAGCGACGCGAAATACAGCGCAAGCTCTTTCAGCTTGAATGCCATTGTGTCGCTTGGATAGCGCCTACGACAGGTTAGATGCAACAGTCGTCCTTCACTCCAATCGGGAAACGCAATCGTTTCCCGGTCGAGATTGCAATGGAGATTCCCAGCCATCATGCGCACAACGATTTTTACTGGAACGTGAACGGTGTGTGCCCGCAACGTTTCATTCTGCAAGCCTGTAAACAGCAACAGACGCCAATGCGTACCAGCTAGAAGTGCCCGGTCGGGATTAATTCGAATCTTCAGTTTGCAGCCGCGAACACTCTTCGATTCTTCCCATGGAAGCTCCAAGCGCAGGTCATCAGCCCCCTCGTCGATTTGAAGAGCCACGCCAACCACAGGACCCTCGCCGAAAAAACGCACAGCCAGAGCAATCTGTTCGTGTCGGGGGGTGCGAACCGAGACGAGCTCGGCATCTGAACCCAGGGAGGCTGGATGCCCAATCATGCCCTATCCTTTTCGAAGCTGCATGCGTCGGGCAGGAGCTGGTCAAACGCAATCCTTGATGTCTCGCTCCAGAAAACAAAGTCTTCTTCGCTTGTACACTCATCGTTAATGGACACTTGGCGCCACCGTCCTGTTGTGATTTCACGCACTAACTTCTCCGCATTGTCATGCGAAGTCATCAGGCGCGCGTCGAGCCACGCCCCCAGCTGCGGCGAGATGGGCTCGAAAGCGCCCAGGCATCGCTGCCAGTCTTGCATGAGCCACAAATTGCAATCTCTTTGATTGCGAAAATGGTGATGGCAGGCGCAATTAAGTTCGTCCGCGGCTGCCTCCCACACCATCTTAAAAGTTCCTTTTAGCAGATTATATGCCAAGTGGTTTATCTGCATACCCGCAAAGGCGCTATAGGACAGCACTGAAACAGTCTTGGCAAGCACCTTGGCACCGTAGAGATGGTTGAACCATTTCATCGGATGGGACTTCAAAACCGCGTGCTTATCAAAAAACTCGTTAACAATGGCCGTGTTCGCGGGCTTTGAATCAGTTCTCCCGTAATTCGGAACGCATGCATCCAGCCCCGCAAAATCACGTGGCAAGCCGCGCAGAAAGAACTGTTCGGGCCGAGCGGGGCGCGTAAGAAACATGTCGTCATTAAAGTAGACGAACTGCTCCGACAAACCTTCAATACGATGTAAGTTGAGCTCTATGGCATTCGAGTTGAACGTGGGCAAATACTCCTCAGGAATGAACTCCTCGTGTCGAACTACATGCAACTTGGGATGGTCTACATCCAGCCACTCTGGCACGTGCCCCCAGGTAACGAAGTGGACCTTGCGCACCCATGGGGCAAACTTCTCCACTCCACGAAACCAATAGCGCAAAAGCCCCCAGTCACGAAAGCGCTGGTCGCCGGTGGCCCACGCGCTCCACGGATGCCCCTCCTCGAGCGCAAGCCATCTATCCCGCTCCGCCTGCCATGCGGGGTCAGATCCGTCCACCCAAGTTATGACAAAGTCGATGTCATCGTGTGCTGACACAGGCGCCTCATTTACCGTGATATGGTCTGGGGGTACAGAAAAACGTCCGCACCCCCTCTGCCAAACTGTACCGTAGGTCTCAATGTTATAACAAGGGACAACAAAGTATCTCGAAGACGACGAAAGTGTTACCACGTATTGAACAGTCCCTCAAATTAGTGCATCGACATATAAATATGTCACTAGTAAAAGTGCGTTATTTGTAAAATTGTCCTTTGAATAAGTGCGTCATTCATAGAGGGAGGCCTCACGTGTACGAACGCAAGATTATGGCGGAACTGTTAGCGTGGAAGAACTCTACATCGGCCAGGCGCAAGGCACTCGTTGTGAAGGGGCTACGCCAGGTGGGCAAGACCTTCGTTGTCGAACGGTTCGCCCGCGAGAACTACGAGAACGTCGTGTTCATAGACTTCAAGGCAAACGATTCTATGAAGGCCGCCTTCGAGGGCGACTTCGTGGTAGATTGGATGACCCTAGACATATCGGCTCGCATGCCGTCTGCCCGCTTCGTCCCCGGCAAGACAATCCTCGTTTTCGACGAGGTACAGGAGTGCGCCAACGCGCGTGCCAGTGTGAAGGCATTCATGGCCGACGGTCACTACGACGTCGCGTGCACGGGGTCTTTGCTGAGTATCAAGGGCTACAACCGCAAGAAGGGGCGCGGGGTGCCAACCGGTTCCGAGCGCATCCTGTACATGAAGCCGATGGATTTCGAGGAGTTCCTCTGGGCGAAGGGCGTTGGCAAAGACGTCATAGGCTACCTCGGCGACTGCCTGAGCAACCGCACGCCCGTAAGCGAGGCGACACACCAGGCGATGCTGCGCCACTTCCACGAGTACATCTGCGTCGGGGGCCTGCCGGCTGTGGTCGAGCGCTTCCTCGTGACCAGTGACATGAATGCGGTGCTCCAGGAACAACGAGACCTCATAGATGAGTACAAGGACGACTTCGGAAAGCACCTCGACGAGAGTGAGCACGAGGAGGTCGACCTAGAACTGCTCGCGCGCATCAACAGGGTTTTCGACTCAATACCAGCGCAGCTTGCCAAGGAGAACAAGAAGTTCCAGTACTCCCTACTGCAGAAGAAGGGGCGCTCGGAGACATACCAGGCGGCCATCCAATGGCTGCACGACGCGGAGATGGTAAGCCTGTGCCACAACCTGAGCGTCCCCCAGGCACCCCTCGAGGGCAACAAGGTTGACAATGTCTTCAAGCTGTACATGCAGGACACGGGATTGTTCACCGCCATGCTGGAACAGGGGACAGCTGCGGAGATACTCTCGGGCAACCTCGGTATGTACAAGGGTGCCATCTACGAAAACATTGTGGCTGACGCGTTCTCCAAGATGAGTCGGGAACTTTACTACTTCCGCAAGGATAGCGGCCTCGAGATAGACTTCGTGACGCGGATGGGCGGCGAGACATGGCTCGTTGAAGTGAAGGCCACGACGGGCAATGCGAAGTCACTTAAAACGGTGATGGGACATCAGGACATCTACGGTCCCTGCCGAGCCTGCAAACTCGGGGCGTACAACATCGGGGAGGCAAACGGCGTTCTTACGCTGCCGTACTACCTTGCGTTCATGCTTAGGTAAGCGCGCTCTCTTGTATGTCGCGGCCTATTGTGAGATATGGCACGATTGATAGCCCTCCAGACTATATGGCTATCTTAGCTAAATATATTATAATTGTATTGCCAAGTTAGCCATAAAGGAGGAGCAATGTCAAGCTGTACTATTGCTGAGACAAAAAATGGGTTATCCGCTATCCTTGCCGCACTTGAAAGTGGCGCTGAGAGAGAGCACATCATAAAGAACCGTGACGTTCCTGTAGCAGTCATACTTCCATACAACAAAAGACCCAATGCTCCCCGGCGTTTCGGCTTTGCTAAGGACGATGGAAAGGTCATCGACTGGGAGATGTTCGACGATATGGATCACGACATTGCCGAGGAATTCGGAGTGTAGAGATGAACCTCTTGCTCGACACACATTTCGTACTATGGTTTGCTAAGGGAGATAATCGGCTTCCAGTCAAGCTACGTCAAGAGATTGAAGATCCCTCCAACAGCGTGTTCGCAAGTGAGATTTCAGTGCTCGAAATTGCTATCAAGCACGCAAAGAATCCATCAGCCATGCCGTATTCCGGAAGTGATTTTGTAGCGCTCTGTTCAGAAGGTCAAATTAACCTGAGGCCACTGACACTCGAAGCCATCCTCGCATACGGAGAGCTTTCCTTTGACAAGGTGGGTGACTTGCACAAGGACCCCTTCGATCGCTTGCTTATCACGCAGGCAAAGACAGAATCCCTTACATTTGCAACACATGACAGGCTTCTTGCCCTATACGGAGAGCCAGTGGTGTCGGTCTACACCTAACAGCAGGTCTGTCATGCTTCATGTAATCGCTATGTCCCACTATCGGAGGGTGAGCTGTCTCATACCGAGGGTCATACCAACGTGCAAGACCTCGACTGCCACTACGCAAACGAGAAGGCTCGACAAAGACGGCGTGCACCTGTTTTTACCTGTACCAAACAATGAGCAGATCAGAGACTAAGCCTTTGACCTGCATTCATACCTTACTTACGGAGCGTAAGTTTTCAATCCGTACACACCTACCTCACCACGCTGACTCTGTTCCAACCAACCTTACTCAGTGGAGAACATCACTCTGGCACAAAGTTGTACTCTACACTCCCACACGCAAAGCAAACCGGGAAGCCACCCCCACTTACACTGTTGTTCTCCTCTATCAATGTGATGGATAGATTCATCAAGTAGTACGCAGCAGTTCCGCTTTCGTCTCACTAAGCACTACTCCGAAGCAAGGTTGCTTTTATATGAATATTTCATATAATTGTGCCATGCCATACGAAAACCATACAGTCAAGATTGCTGAGCTCGCCCGCTCCGAAGGCGGCATCTTTACGTCGGCCCAGGCCGTGAGGTTCGGCATCCCCCCGGGATGCCCTCTCCTACGCGCTCAGGACCGGGAGGGTGGAGCGTGTCGTTCGCGGCGCGTACAAGATGGCGAGCTCGTCGGACTCTGACATCGAGACCTTCGTTGCCTTCTGGAAGCTCACCCGCCCCTCCGCGTACGGCTTCGAGAGGGCGCTCTCGTTCGACGGCATCGCCGTGGGCGGCCACACCGCGAGCTTCATCCACGGTTTCGGGGTGCTCCAGCCCGAACCCTGCAGGATATATGCGCCCAATCGCATGCGCTCGAGGCTCCCCGGTGTCTCCTTCGCACAGCGCAAGATTGAAGAGCGGGACGTCATGCTCAGAGAGGGGATGTACGTGACCCGCCCCGAGCGCACCATCCTCGACCTCGTTCTCGACCGCGAGGACCTCTCCCTCGTTGCCGACACGCTGCACGATGCGAGGGTACAATTCGAGACGAGTGGAGGTTTCAGCATGGAGAGGCTGCGGGAGCTGTTCGACGGGATTCGCGAGGGCGGCATGGAAGGGCGGGACCTCCTCGACATGCTCGTCGCCACCGGAAGGTAGGTAGGGAGATGAGATACAAGTCGCCAGGCGCCCTCGAGATGGCCGTAAAGGAAGCCGCAAAGACCTCCCCTCTCGATACAAACCTCGCCATCCGGGGCTTCTACTACCATCGCCTGCTCTGCCGCGTGTTCTCGGAGGACAAGTCCTCGTTCGTCCTGAAGGGTGGGCTAGGGATGCTCGCGAGGACCATTGATGCTCGAGCGACGCGCGATGCGGACCTCGCGACATACACCCTCGATATCGACGAGGCACTCGACGAACTCAGAAGGCTCGCCTCCAAGGACCTCGGCGACTTCGTCTCCTTCCAGTACGAGGGCGTCGTGCCGATACGTGCCGAGGACGAGTACCGAGAGGGATACAAGGTGAGCTTCACCGCATACCTGGGGATGCGGGCCATACAGAAGATTTCAGTCGATTTGGTTGCCGACTCAATCCCCTGTGACAATCCCGACCTTGTCCATCCTGCGGATCGAATAGAGATTGAGGGGCTCAGCTCCTGTGACTACCCGATCTATCCTGTCGCGCGTGCCATTGCGGACAAGGTGTCCGGCATACTCGAGACCCACGACGGGAGGGCTTCCTCCAGGGTGAAGGACCTCGTAGACCTCGTCATATACCTCAGAAACGATTCCTTCGGCAAGGCAGAGCTTCGTGACGCCCTTAAGCGTGAGATGGCGATGAGACACCTCAACCTTGGCGGCGTGTTCAAGGTTCCGGAGCAATGGAGACACGACTATTCCCCGGTGTATGCCAGCCTTGCAAGGAAAGCCCGTCTCCCCAAAGGACTCTGCAATCTTGCTGGCGCAGAACAGCTCGTGTCCTCATGCATCACGTATGCCTAGTCCGACGATGAAGAGAGCACGACCTGGGATTGTGAGCAACTGGCTTGGGTGCCACGCGCATAGTTATCAGATTGGTAGAGCAGCTCTTAATCGATAGCGCCCGAATCGGCTTATATAGTTGGGATTTTGTGGCGCCCTAATACCGTTTCATGAAACATCATATGTGTTTTGGCCCAATTTTGATCCAAAAAAGTGACTGGAGATCGTCGAAATGGTAATGTGCGCATGAAAGGAAGAAGCAGTAAGTGACTTGCTCTATTAGCTACTGGAATAGGTGCTGCGATTCGTCCCCGGGGCCCCATGCAAGGACGGCCCCGGGAACGGAATTCCCGGGGCCGTCGGGCATGCCTCAGCCGGTCGCCCCTCACCGCCGGGTGCTGGGGCCGACGAGTTAGTTGAGCTTCTACTTCTTGTCGCACAAAATGCCGCTTCCCAGGGCAGAGTTCAAGCCCATAGCGGATTCGGATCCCAGCGCGTGCACGTCACCTTCGTCCTTGCCGTTGTTCTTGACGACCATCGCGCCGCCCGCGACCTCGTCGAGGTCCTTCTCGGAGATCTCCCTCTCGTCGAAATCCTTGCGTTCTTCCGTCATAATGACACGCTCCTTTCGTTGGACCCTCACCTGCCCTATCTTTCCAAGCTACCCCTTATACGCGCCGGGTCATTCATTCGTCCCGAAAAACCGTCGAATTTCAAAAATCCCATTCAGTCAGGCAACGAAAGAAGATCGAATAAGAACATGCTACATGCTGGCATGTCTAGCCATGGTAAATGCGTCCGCAATCGGAAACTTCGATGTGCGCAGTGTTTTCGGTATGAGTGATAACGAGCGTGCCAAAGCAGGTCGTGTAATCAAAGATACAATCAGTGCACGCCTTATCAAGCCTGTCGATCCAGATACAGCCCCTCGCCATATGCGCTACGTCCCGTATTGGGCTTGACAACATCAATGACGACTTGCCTAACTATCGTTAACTATCGTTAGAAGGACCAGCAGTGATGCTGACATATGTCAAGTCCTTGTATAATCCCATGTCAGAAGCGTGCTTGGCGGGCATTTTTAACTATCGCTAACTATCGCAACACCAATCGTTGATTAATCGTCATAACCAACTGAATCATCGTTACCGTGGATCTATCCGCATTTCGAGATAGCACAGCACAGCAACTTTTTCATGTTTCTCAATGCCCTTGATTACCTGTTCGGAAATCAGCGCACACTCGCCTTCAAGCACTCACTATTTGAGGGAGTCAAGGTTGGATATCACAACGCCGCAAGCGCTCTTTGGGCAACCGTGCTATCGCATCCTAAACACTATCCGCTCACCTGTAAGAATTGCCATCGCACCGTATTGTCAACAACACAAGGCTCTGGTCGCGAGTTTTGCAGTGACGTTTGTCGGGCGACATACAATAAAGCACATAAATGACCGCAAGTCGGAAAATTGTGACCACTCACCTAATTGTCGGTTTTGAAGGGGCCTCTTGAAGGCCCTTTCTTTCGTAGTACGCAAATAGTACGAACGTAGTACGCAAACGAAAAACAGGTCAGTGGACATAGCCTCTGACCTGCGGATATATGGTCGCGGGGGCTGGATTTGAACCTACGACCTCCGGGTTATGAGTTGCCTCCGCGCCTGTTAGCACCCTTGAGCAATTATACGCAAGCGTTGACTCCATTGGTGCCTTTACCTGCGCAAATGCATGCCCCTGACACATTGTCACCTGCTAGACAGGCAAGGCCCTTCTTGGCATCATTTGCCCAAAATTTGCCCACGCGACAGCTCCTCGTGGACAAACGGCCCGATTGGCGGGCAAGGCAGAGGGCAGGGATTGTCAGGAGGAGAACATGCCTAAGGTCATCGGAGAGGGAGTCATCGAGGAGAAGGTTCGCGGCAAGATCTACTACATCAGGCACAGCCTCGGCAAGGATCCCAACACGGGGAAGTACATCCGGTCGCCACGGAGGACGGTCTACGGCAACAAGACGGAGGCCAGGCGCCAACTCGAGCTCTACCGCATCGAGCTCGAGCAGGGTTTCGCGAACCTTGAGAAGGTGACGCTCGCGGAGCACGCGGACAAGTGGCTCGAACGCCGGCAGAAGTCCGACACCCTCTCGCCGCTCACTGTTGAACCGCAAATTGTGAGCACTGCCTTGCGCCACATTATTTAATTTGCAAATCACGCAGCACAGACGATGGCAGGTACTGTGCCTCATCAATAACGATTACTACTCGCACGGCCTTGTCATCTGCAAGGTTGCGTATACAAGCTTGTATGTCGCGATCCATGTCGGACTTCTTGAAGTAGGGCTCAAGCCCCAATCCGTAGCACAGCTTCCGGTAAAACTCCATGTTGGTAACCGTAGACATGCAGATGTAGATAAGCTTTGAGGTGTTGGGGTTGAGCTTTGCTGCCCAACTTCTTACAGCAAAAGTCTTACCCATGCCAGGATCTGCCGTGAGAAGTCCGATGCCTCCTGTGCGAACAAGATGATCGAGGCGCTTGTGAACCTGGACTATGTCTTCGGTTTTGTGCGCATCAGCTGCAGCCAACTCTTTGGAAAAGGGATTTGAAGCCATGTTGTAGAAGCGCTTAAACATATCTACTCACCTTCCTGTGTCGCACCGAAGTCTATGGTGTAGGTAGGCTTTGCACGTCGTGCTTGAGTATTGGCATGTTTGTCGGTAGGCACAAGACGCCTGGGGGTGTCATCTGGCATAACTATCCACACGTCATCTGTGCGCCCTGGCGTGAAGCGAATCTCTATCTTTTCACCAACCATGCCCATCGGCGCGTCGTAGAGTACATGGTCGACCCGCACGGTGGCGTCGTTTGCCACCTTACGTGTGATTCGATTGCGGAAAGCCTCGTCAAGTGCGACTTGTCCGCCTTGAACAAAGCGCAACTGATCAGCTTCTGCGGCATGGGCTTCGTTGGGAGAGCACTTGGTAGATGAGTGCACAGAGGCGTTATAGGAGCTGACCCATCTGACCAGTGCCACATTTAAGCTCTCAAGCGACTCTGTAGCTTCTGCGGACAGTGCCGACAAAAAGCGCATACGCAGCGTTCGGTTGAACCGCTCAATTTTGCCCTTGGCAGCTCCATCACGCACAGCTGCATGACACAACACTATGCCCAAACCACCGCATATAAGCGAGAGCTGCTCGTTTTTGTACGGACCTCCATTGTCAACGAAGAGCTTCTCGGGGATTCCGTGGGAGCTGACAGCTGCGCGCAGTGTGAGCTGAAAGCTTGCTGCGTTGTCTCGCTCCACAAAGCGCGCAGCTACGACCTTGCGAGATTTGTCGTCGATTATCGCCTGCAAAAAGCTGCGACGCGCGGGGTGTCCGACGTAAGGACCAAACAGCGTGTCGGCTTGCCAGATACCGTTTACGCGTGCCGACTCAAAAGCGCGGCGATCTTTAACAGGGCTTTGTGCGTCTACAGGAGCTGGGTTTCGTTTGAAGAAGCGCTGCATGGTAGCAACCGAGAGTTCTCCTCGAGCCACATGACCATCCGAAACGAGCTTCTCGAGCATCGTTGATGCGCCCATTCGGTCAGCTCAATCCTTTTCTTATCGATATCCATCAATGTATCACCCACCTTTTTGGTCTGCGCGCGACACCTTATCGCGCCTGCACGCGATTGTTGCTAACAGCTAGGTGTTCGCACAAGACGCCAAGTTATGTGGAGGGCCCCTGGCGTTGGAGCGGGCGGGGTAGCAGATTGTTTAATCTGACGTTTTCGGCAAAGCGCGTACCGTATGCAGCGAAGTGCATAGATGCCACAGCGCAGCCGGCAGAAGCAAGTGCGCTTGCCACGTGCGCTTTAGAGGCTCCACATGCAAGCAGAGCACATGCGCGCCTCTTAGAATCTGAGACAATGCGTCTGCGCGTAGACTCAGATATACCAAACGATTCTCTGACCTTTGCGTTTGATGTTCCCTGTGCCCAAGCTATAAGTACGGCAATAACGAAAGTCTCCGAATAAGATTGTAAGGCACAATCCCTTCGGGCATAACAGCGTGTGTTGTGTGACAGCTCTGACATTTCACTCGCTTGACGACAACATCTTCCTCTCGGCTTTTGTATACCACTGTGCGCCTGTAGCTACCGTGCCCGGTGAAGTTGCCTTGGCATTTGCAGCGTGTGCATTTCGCGTATGCGAGGTTGCCGTCTTTTGTTGTTTTGCGTAGCATGTAACTGCTTTCTAGGCCTTAAGGGCTTAGGATCGGGAGGGCGGCAACGGTTTTGCTGCCAGGCAAAGATGGCGGTGCCGCCCTCGGCTATTCAAACATCACAACAAAGGATAGATCAGAAGGTCAGATTATTTAATTTGATATGGTCGTGCAAATTATTTAAGTTGTTCAAATCAGACAGAAATTAGAACGAACAATTTGCAGTTCTACAGTATAATTCCCCAGGTGCAAAAACGCGAAAGACGGGAGCAGCGACATGGATGCAGAGCAGAGGATCGAGGAGCTCGGGATAGAGCTGCCGGCGTCGTCGCCCGCCAAGGCCATGTACATACCGGCGAAGCGGGTCGGAAGCACGCTCTACGTG
>JAFUCQ010000132.1 GCA_017459605.1 Atopobiaceae bacterium | reverse complement strand
GAGATCGGCGAAGGTGGCCTTCCACTCGTTGGACTCGTCCAAAGTCACGGTCCTGCCGGTATCGGTGCCGTCTGCCAAAAGCTTGATGGTAACGGACGCGGGACGAATACCGTCCTGATTGTTGGCATCAGACCAGACCTTGGTGGCCTTGACCTTGACGGACTCGACGGTCACGTTGACGCGCTCGGAGACGGTGTTGCGCTCGGAGTTGTGCGTGGCGACGACATCGTTGCCCTTCTTGAGCTTGGCGACGATGTTGTACTCCTGGCCGTTCTCCGGCTTGACGCCGTCGAAGGCGATCTCGACCGACGAGTCGGCCTTGGTCACCGTGGCGGTCTTCGTCTGGCGGACGGCGCCCTTGCTCCACAGCTCGGCTTCGACGGTGTACTCGCCGTCGCCGAGCTTCGCGAACTCGACGACGTCGGAAATGACGAGGTCCTGGCCCTTGGCGACCGTCGGCTTGGCCGAATCGGTGGCCGTGGCCGTCTTGCCGCCGGCCTTGGCCGTGGTGTTCGTGATTTCGGGCTGCTCCTCGACGGTCACGATGACGCGCTCGGAGACAGTCTGGCGGTTCTGGTTGTGCTCGGCGACAGTCTCGCCGTCCTTGACGAGCTTGGCGGCCACGTTGAATTGCTGGTTGTTGGTGGGGGTAACAGCATCGAAGGTAACGGTGACGGAGTTGGCGCCGTTGGGAACGGCAATTTCCTTCGTCTGCTGGATGGAGCCGTTGCTCCACAGGTCGGCGACAACCGTGTAGTCTTCGCCGGTCACGTTCGAGAGCGTGACGTCGTCCGTAATGACGAGCGTCTCGCCGGCAGCGACGGTCGGCGCGGCAGCGGCGCTGCTCGTCGCGTTCTTGCCGCCGGCCTTGGCCGTTGTGCTTACGATGGAGGGCTTCGGAAGGTCGGTCATCGTAATGGCGCCCTCGTAAGGCACTGCCACAACAACATCCTGAGAGGATGTGGTGGTATTGGGCTTGAGGTAGACGAACGTGTACTTAATCTCGCCCCTCACGGCAATGGTTCCCTTGAGATAGTCCACGACCGCCATTATGTCGCCCGTTGTAAAGTTGGTGCTTGGAGTCTCCGGCTCACCACCAAGAAGCGTTTCGATTGCGTAAGCAGTCGCAAGATTCAAACCCGCGTCGGGCTGGCTCGCCGTACCAAGCATCTGCTTGAGTTCATCCGCTTTGTCGTTGAAAGCGGTAAGAATCCTTTGCACCTGCAGCTTGCGCGCATCGTTCTTGCCCTCGGAAGTAGTTATGCCGATGTTGTCGTAGTCGACATCAAACATGGGCTTGTAATCAACAGGCGTAGTCCCTGGAATGTCCTTGTTGGGATTAACGCAGAACGCCGTGCCAATGACAGATCCATTCTGATAAACGTTAAACTGGCCCAGTCCGCCTGCATTGGTGGCAAAGTTCACCTGGTACGTATCTTTCTTAACGGTAACCGTAATTGGATCAGCCGTTTCATATCTAGTGGGGGCTTCGACCTCGACGAGCGTATACTCGCCTGGTTCAAGCTCGTAGACACCCTCTTCGCCAGAGAAGTTCGGAAGGTCCTTGACGACGTCATCGCCCTGCTTGAGCTGCAAATGCGCACCAGCGAGCTTGTTACCGTTCTCATCTACCTTCTTGATAAGAAGGCTGCCCTTGCCATCGGACTCATCGACGGTCACAACAACCTGCTCGTTGGAGAGGTTGCGGTCGCTGTTGTGGACCGCCACTTCCTGGCCGTCGAGCATGAGGGAAGTCTTGATGTTGAAGGTCTGGCCGTTGGCAGGCCTCACAGCATCGAAGGTGATGGTCACCGGCGACTGCGTGGCCGAGGTGACATATTGCGTGGCCGTCTTCTGAACCGAGCCGTTCGACCACAGCTCCGAGACGATCTGGTACGTCTTGCCGTCGGCAAGGTTCGAGAACTCGACGTCGTCGGAGATCACGAGGTCAGCGCCCTCGGCAATCGTCGGCTTCGCAGCCTCCGAGGCGGTAGCCGCCTTGTCGCCGACCTTGGCGGTGGTGTTCGTGATCGCGGGCTTCTCCTCGGCCGAATCCGTACCCGTCTTTGCTTTAATCAAAACCTGGTGATCACCATCGACGGATTCATGTTTTTCGACCTTGAAGTCCGCGGGTATACTACCCTGATCCAAATAATCCTGTGCAGTGTTGTAAATGTAATCCCTGGTGGCCTGGAATGCGCCACAGTTTATGTAGTAATCATCGTAGTCAAGCCTGTTCAAGCCACTATTGCCATGAAGTGCGCGATAGATAGCCGCCTGCGTCGAAATATAGAAGAACGAGTCCTTCTGATCATCAGGAACACGATCGGCTCCTGACGCCGTCCACAAAGTCCCGTATTTCAGAGACGTATAAGGAGCCCCAATGTAGTTGTCATCTGCAATCCATTGAGAAATACCTGCTTTGTCGTTTTCATAGCCGACATACAGGATGGCCCTCACCAGGTCGTTGCCCGTGAACTCCTCTGTTTTAGTTTTATAGTCTGTGTGATGAACCTCATCACCTTCGGCAGCGGGGAACGTAGCAAAGATATCGGCGCAAAACACCTTCTCCTTAGTGCTTGTCCCATCTTCGAAATTTGTCGTAAGCTCAATCCACTTATAGGCGGTACCGTCACCGATTTGGATATCACCTGTTTCCGATGCGTACTTCGACTTCACTGTTGTTGCTGTTGTTGCTCTCGCAATACTCGTCAAGCCAACTGCAGCGCCTATTGCTAGCACCACTGCTAGCACAGCTGCGAGTACTCTTGACCCCTTCTTTTCCATTCTTCCTCCTTCAAACTTTTACCTTTACAAGATCTTTCTTGCGTGCTTCACAATATCGTCTCCACAAAGGAAAGTCAAGTGCTCATATCACACTGAGCAGCGCTACGTAGGAGACTTCTGCTTTCAGACATAACTCATATATGAGCTCGGTCTTTGTCGCTTTGCTCCTCTCATTCCCACCACTCGCAAAGAAGGTGTCCTGGTATCAACGCGATGGCACACGACCACAAAACCACACAAGACGTGCTGTCTTTTGTGCGTGCGGCCTGAGTCACCTCTTGGTGAAGCTGTAATCTCATCTCAGCACCTAACCCTCTCTGCTCATCTCGTGTACTCAGCCGTACTTTTCCGCTGTGCGAGTATCTCTTGCAAACTACACGCCCATAGACGCAAGAAAGCACCTCGACCCAATCCAACACACTTATAGGCTAGCTTAGGATAGCTTAAAGCTCTTTAATTTACAATCAGTTTTTTAATTTTAGTTGTTTAATCTACGGACGGTCATACTCTCTACACAAGTGGTATGACCTGCTGCATTTTACTCTCTTATTCCTGAGTATTCCGCTATTTAGTACTAATATCGTGCAGTTTCGTGGAGCTGTTTGCTCTCTGTCAGGAGCCCTTGGATGTGAACAGAAAGCCCTCAAGGAATGGTGTCACCCGTATACTTCCAATAATAGGATAGAGAGTTGCCACATCATTAGACTTATTCCAATATCAGGACTCCCACTCAGCAACACCATTAATAAGCATCATGCAAATCAACGCGTAGTTTAGGCAGACCACATCGAACGATATTCTCAAAGCAACACAAACCACTTGCCAGCATATGGTGTTTTACATGCGCAAAGCAAGCTATTGCAAAGTACTACACAGTGCGCAAGATATCAGGGAAGTCTTATCGCCATACCGTACAAGCACGGACGCTCCAGACTTTCACAATCGGTCATGGTCAGCTTCTTATCGGTCATGGTCAGCTTCTTATAGTCAACCCTGATTGGCGTTGTAAATGTTTCCTCGCCTTGGCCGTTTGAACCCTGCGCATGGCCGTTTGGCGCCTGCGATAAGGGTTGAGTAGGTCCGTTGTTCTGAGGCTGGGACTGCTGCTCGAGCTGAGGCTGCTGGGTATGTTGCATCTGCTGCTGATTCCCGGGCTGTTGCTCTTGTTGTACCGCCTGTTGACCAGCCGCTTGCTGGGAACCTTGCATTGCTTGAGTAAGCTGCTCACCTTGTTGCTCGAGCTGGGGTTGTTCTTGGGGCTGTTGTCCTTGGGACTGTTGTCCTTGAAGCTGACCCTGCTCTTGTCCTTGCTTTTCTGGCTGCAGCTGTGGCTGTTGCTGCGTGGGGGTCTGCGGCTCAGCCTGCGTTGGTGGCTGCATTTGTGCTTGTGTTTGCGATTCCTGTTGTCCTGTGTCCACGGCACTTCCCCGCTGTTTGAGCAGCTCATGGTCTCCCCGTGTAAGACCTCGCTCGTCAAAGAGCTTTACCGAACGCTCTTCAAGCCCTTCGCCCTGAGACCCAAAGCCTCCCGCAACTTCGAGGGCAATGGGTGTCTCGCCATTACCCTTTTTATCGAGTTTGTCCAAGACTTTATCAAGCGCTTCTTCATACGGCATATTGTTGAGCTGTAAATCTGAGAGGATTTCTTGCCCTTGTTCATCGAGAGAATCTGCTTTGACCGTCATGCCCAAGAAGTTCACCCCAAGCGAAACCGCCGCCTCTTCAGTACCAACAGACACCTCAGCGCTGGGCGTTGCGTACGCAGTCACGCCTGCAAAGAGTACGAGCGCCAAGCAGGCAGCCGCCGCCAAAAACTGGAACGCTCGGTTGTGGCGAACGGGCGTTGTCTTTGCCCGCACGCGGGAGCGAGCCCCTGGAGACTGACTCGCACAGTAGTAGCAGCGCTCTTCGGGTTCGGGGGTGGTGACGGACATATCTTGCTCAGAGACGACTGCAAGACCCTCAGAACCAGCTGAGACCACAGAGAACTCAGGTGTAGCGGCCCTATCCTGTCCGTCGTCTACGAGTCCCAATGCTGCAAGTGTCTTGGCCTTGAGCTCATCAGATGCATGCACATCGTTGAAGGCGGAGAATATCGCCTCGAACGCGCGGTCCTGCTCGCCAATCGTCTCCTTATCTGCCATGACTCAACACCCCCTTGAGCAATTCACGACCTCGCGAGAGCTGCGTGTAAACCGTGTTCTCAGGAATCTCAAGCGTCCGTGCAATGGCTGGGGCATCCATCCCCTCAAAATACTTCATGTACAACACCACGCGATACCGTTCATCAAGCTTGTGCAAACCATCAAGCACTTCTGAAATCTCGAGCCGATCAAACACCTGTTCATCAACATCGTATGTCGACTGAGGCTCAGGCGCCTCCTCCAAAGAAAGCACCCGCGTCGAGCTTCGTTTGAGCTGGTCTTTGCACACATTTGACGCCACCACTATCAACCACGCTTTCTTATGCTCTTCATCTTGGAAAACAGCATCCGAATTGGCGTATTTGAAAAAGCAATCTTGAAACGCATCATCTCGATCCGCCTGTTCGCGCAGGTAGAGTGAGCAAACCCGCATGACGGTGTCTGCATGGCGATTCATGGCATCGACAATATCGTCGCGCGCTCTCACAACCACTCCAATCGAGCTCAACAAAACGACTCGTACCCGCATCCTTCAATGTGGAAAAACACCGATGATGCATTGCTTCTCCTTTCCTATCTATCACCTAAAACACGAATGAGCGTCCGTGACACTTTCACACAGAGGCACTCTCCACAAGGCCTCCATAAGCACGCACACAATTATTAAAACTCACTCTTAACAGGGTCCCTCGAGACACATACCTCGGACAAAGGCTTATTCTTTAACGGTGATTAGATAGGTCATGTGCACAACACAGCCCCTCACTGTGTGCACCCCTCAACTGTTTGCGCATGACAACGGTCCACCAACGAAGGGAAAACTATGCCTGAAGCCATTCGTAAGGTGAATATCATTGGGCACCTCAACCCAGACACCGACAGTATTTGCTCGGCGATTGCCTACAGCTATCTCAAGAGCAAAATCGACCCCGAGACCGTCTACGAGGCGCGTCGCGCGGGTGCCGTCAATCGCGAGACTGCTTTTGTCCTCAAGCATTTTGGACATCAGGAGCCCGCGCTCATCACCACCGTCACACCCCAGATTAAAGACATCGAGATTACCAAACAAAGCGGAATTGATGGCGAGACCAGCCTGTTTGTAGCATGGCGACTCATGCGCGAGGTGCAGATTGATACCTTGTGCATAACCGACCACTACAACAACCTTGATGGTCTTATCACCGTCAAAGACATCGCCAACGCCAACATGGACATTTTCAACACCAACTTGCTGGCAACGGCGCGTACCCGCTACCTCAACATTATCGAGACGCTTAATGGAACGATGGTCTTGGGCGACATCGATGGAGCGGTCGAGGCGGGCGATATCTGCATTGGTACCACCCCTTCTGCCATGGACGGCGTTGTAAAGAAGGGCGACACCGTTTTGGTTACCAACAGCGTTGAGTCCCAGCTCTTTGCCATCGAGCGTGGCGCGGGATGTCTTATCGCCTGCTGTGGCGCTGAGGTCAAAGAAACGCTGGTGAGACTTGCCAAAGAGAGCAACTGCACTATTATCACCACGCCGCTCGACACCTACGCTGCCGCGCGCCTCATCTCCATGTCTATTCCTGTGCGCGCAAAGATGCTCGACCACGACATCATTAACTTCACCATGAATACGCCACTTGAGGTGGCTCAGCAAAAGATGTCAAAGACGCGCCATCGCTTCTTCCCGGTCAAAGACCGAGAGGGCCGGTATGTTGGCATGGTGAGCGCGCCAAACATGACCGATCCTAAGAAAAAGCATGTCATTCTCGTGGACCACGCTGAGCGCGCGCAAACGGTCGACGGCATTGAAGAGGCCGAAATCATGGAGATTATCGACCACCACCGTGTGGGCAATATCGAGACAAACTCGCCTCTGTACTATCGCTGCCAGCCAGTGGGCTGCACCTGCACCATTATTTATGAAATGTATCAGGAGCAGGGCGTGGAGATTCCGCCCAGCATTGCTGGCCTTATGATGAGCGCGATTTTGTCTGACACGCTGTGCTTCCGCTCGCCCACCTGCACTCCTCACGATGTGGAAGTTGCCCGCTCGCTCGCTGAGATTTGCGGAGAAGACCCCGAGGAATTTGCCGACGCCATGTTTGATGCAGGAGCAGACCTTACGGGTCGCACAGCAGACGAGCTTTTCAACGCTGACTTCAAAGTGTTTAGCCGAGGCAACATTAGCTTTGGCGTGGGACAAGGTAGCTACATGACTGAAGGAAGTCGCAAGGATGCCGAGGCACTCCTCGAGCCCTACATGGAAGCTGCTGCTAAAGCCAAAGATGTGCCCATGATTTTTTACATGTTCACGGACATCAAGAACCAGTCCACCGACATGCTGTGCTACGGAGCAGCCGCCGACATTGTGCTTGCACGGGCCTTTGGCATTGAACCTAAGGATGGACTTGCTGTGCTTCCCGGCGTTGTCAGCCGAAAAAAGCAGGTCATCCCTGCACTTATGGGAACGCTGCAGACCATGGAGCAGGAGAACTAAGCGCTCGGGTTTTGTGCGGCTCTGGTTGGGCGCGGATTGGGCTCGGCTCTGCTCGGGATTTGCGCGGGTTGGGCGCGGCTCT
>JAFUCQ010000131.1 GCA_017459605.1 Atopobiaceae bacterium | reverse complement strand
CTCACGCTCAAAGAAGGTGCCAATCTCGGGGTGCTCTTCTATCTGCTTTTGGTTCATGACGGTAAACTCTGCACTTCCCGGCACAAACATGGGCAACACGTAGCGCTTGCGGTGATTGGGGTTTTTGCCGTCGAGGTTTTCCCAGTGATACTCAATGATGCCCTTAATGCTCAAGTCATCAAGGACGGCCTGTACGCGCTCAGGCTCCCAACCGGTGGCATTGACAAGGTCGTCTAAAAAGACAGCAACACGCCGTTTCATGTGGCTCGTAAGCTCAGCTTCTTCTTCAGTCATAACACTGGCAAGGCCCCAATAATCAGGGTCATCTTGCGTAATCTTAACCAGCAGTCGGTTAGTTACCTTTTTGGATGTCTCGAGTACCTTAGGCTTGAGCGGCTCAAAGCTTGCTGGTCCTGGATCATCGGGATTGGCGGGCTTGTAATGCGTTGCGGTGTCGTTTTCAGAGAAATACTCAGGGGCAATAACACGCAGTGGCCCTCCCGTATGCGGGTTGGTGTCGGTGGGAATGACGTTGCGCTCCGAGATCTCTTCGTCAGTCAAATCGCCACGCATGCTGAGTTTGCGCTCCTCAACACTGGCCCCTCCGTACGGCCGGCTAATCGTGTTGTGAATGATGTGGCGCGGAACCTCTGCAGAGTTTTCTGGCCAATCTGTTGAGTTGCTCTCAGGGGTAAAGCCCTCTAACACACGAGATGTGCGAATGTTGTCGTCCATAGTTCCTCTCCTTGCCTTGCCAAATTGCTATTTAGTCTGTCGTGTTACGCCCTCCACGCATGAACACGATCAATGAGCCAGTCATACCATGCATCCATACCTTGTCCGGTGGTGGCACATATAGGAATAATGCGGGCTTCAGGGTTTCTGAGCTTGACGTTTTGTTCCAGACGCTCGAGACTGAAGTCAAAATAGGGAAGTACATCAATTTTGTTGACGAGCACGAGGTCACATACCTCAAACATGAGGGGATACTTGAGCGGTTTATCATCGCCTTCTGGTACCGACAAGATGGCGATGTTTGCCGAGGCACCCGTGTCAAATTCTGCGGGGCACACCAGATTGCCAACGTTTTCCAAAAAGATGAGCTCCATCTCATCTGAGGCATCGCCGTCTATGGCTCGCTCGTCAGCATGCGGGGTGATTGACTGTTCGCGTATAAACTCACGAAGCGCATCGAGTCCTTGGCGCGTCATGCCAGCATCGAGATGGCACATCCCTCCTGTGTGCAGCTGTACACAGGGAACGCCTGTTTGTTGAATCGTGCGCGCATCAACGTCTGAATCGATATCTGCTTCAAGTACTGCGATATCAAGCTTGTCTGATAGCGCTTGGATGGTGCGTGAAAGCGTCGTTGTCTTTCCTGCTCCAGGAGAACTCATCACATTAAGTAAAAACGTCCCCTGATGCCTCAATTCTTCGCGCAGCTCATCTGCTGCGCGGTCATTTGCTTCAAACACACTTTGCTTGAGCTCGATGATACGAAGCTCGCCCATGACAACTCCTCTCAGCCCGCCACCTGCTCATAATGTTTCAACTATATAAACAGCCTGCATAATAACTTGTATTAGTTCGGCAGGCGTTGTGCCAATGTGTGTCAGCGTAAGCAAATTTGGCTTGAGAGGTCGGTGGTCGTGTTACGCCTTGACAAAGCAATCGTCATTTTGCTGTGGCATGCGCTACTCTTATGCAGGTTGGTTTCCAGCGCGTAGGTCGGTTTCCAACACGTAGCTTGGTTTCCAACATGCAGGTTGGTTTCCAGCCATTATTCCAACAGATGGGAGTAAATCTATGGCCCGAGTTCATAACTTTTCTGCAGGTCCGGCATCCATGCCCCTCGAGGTGCTTGAAGAGGCAGCCGCAGAGTTTGTTGAGTATGGCGATGCTGGCATGTCTGTGCTTGAAATGAGCCACCGCTCATCAACCTATCAAGCAATTATTGACCAGACAGAGCAGTCGCTTCGCTCGCTCTACTCCATTCCTGACAACTACGATGTGCTGTTCTTGAGTGGAGGCGCAACTCTGCAGTTTGCTGCCGTGCCGCTCAATCTCATGAAGACAGGTGCAGCAGATTACCTTGTTACGGGCAACTTTGCGAAAAAAGCTTGGCAAGAGGCTCAAAAATATGGAGACGCCCGCCTTGCTGCCACCAGTCAAGACAGCGACTTTGATCGAATTTGCGATTTGAGCGGCTTTGCTCCTTCAGACGGGGCAGACTACGTTCACATTTGTCAGAACAACACCATTTATGGAACGATGTATCATGAACTGCCTGAGACAGGCGATGTGCCGCTCGTAGCTGATGTGTCGAGTTGCTTTTTGTCGTTGCCGCTCGATATTGAGCGCTATGGTTTGCTCTATGCGGGTGCTCAGAAAAATGCAGGACCTGCTGGTGTTACGGTGATTATTGTTCGCCATGACCTGATTGAAGAAGGCCCGGCACTTTCCATTTGCCCGTCATACCTCGACTATCGTGAGCAGGTAAAATCGGGCTCCATGCTCAACACGCCTAATACCTACGGAATCTATCTGTGCGGAAAAGTCTTTGATTGGGTTTCTCGCACAGGCGGTCTTGAGGCTATGGAAAAGCGCAATTGGGACAAGGTGCAGCCCCTCTATGATCTGCTCGATGCGAGCGAGTTCTACCAAGCGCATGCACAAAAAGACTCGCGCTCTATTGCCAATGTGACCTTTAAGAGCCCCACGCCTGAGCTCGACGCTGCATTTGTGGCTCGTTGTGCTGAACGTGGCATCGTAAACATCAAGGGTCACCGAGCGGTTGGTGGCATGAGAGCAAGTTGCTACAACGCCGTAAGCAAGCAATCCATCGAGGCGCTCATGGATTGCATGATTGAGTTTGAAAAGGAACAGGCATGATTTGTTCAAACGTTCTCGACGCTCTGGGTAACACTCCCATCATCGAGCTGAAAAGTCTCGCACGTGACAAGAGCGCTCGCATTTGTGCCAAGTACGAGGGCATGGGTGTTGGAGGCTCCATTAAAACTCGAATATCTGCCGCCATGATTGAGGCAGCAGAGCGAGACGGACTGCTCCACGAGGGGAGCGTGATAGTGGAGCCAACGAGCGGAAACCAAGGCATTGGCCTGTCTCTCGTTGGAGCTGTGAAAGGCTATGACGTCAAGATTATCATGCCCGATTCGGTGAGCTCAGAGCGCAGAAAGCTCTGTGAGGCGTACGGAGCTGAGGTCATGCTCGTTCATGATGCGGGAGACATTGGAGCCTGCATCGAAGAGTGCTTGGCAACGGCCCTCAGATTGCAAGCAGAAGATCCCGAGCGCTATTTTGTGCCGCAGCAATTTGTTAACCCAGCAAACCCACTCGTGCATTATGAGCAAACGGGCGCTGAGATAGTAGCTCAGGTCGATGGCACCATTGACGGCTTTGTAAGCGGTATTGGAACGGGCGGTACTATCTCGGGTGTTGGCAAGGCTTTGCGCGAGGCTCACCCAGACGTTGTCATTTGGGCAGTTGAGCCGGATCAAGCAGCGATTCTGAGTGGTGGGGCCATTGGCACGCACGTGCAGATGGGAATTGGCGACGGGCTTATCCCAGAAAACCTCGACCAAGATATCTATAACGAGGTTGTGACGGTTTCAGACGAAGAGGCGCTCTCGGCAGCGCGGGCACTTGCCAAGTATGAGGGCTTGCTCGTGGGCATTTCAAGCGGCTCGAATATCTGTGCAGCGCAGCGTCTTGCAGCAGAGCTCGGTCCTGGAAAAACAGTGGTCACTATACTTCCCGACACGGGGGAGCGCTACCTCTCTACAGAGCTTTTTAGCTCGAGCGCTGTTGTATGAGCCAGACACGACGCTCGAACAAGTTAAACAAAAGCGCTATTCGGTGGTAACATGAGCACGGCTCGTGTGAGACGAGTAAACCATCCTATCCAAGGAGGAAACATGGCAGATTTGAATTTCACTGACAACATCATGAAGCTTTTCTTTGCAGGTGTCGGCGCTATGGCAAACACCATGGAGAAGTCCAACGAGATTATCGAAGACCTCGTCAAAAAGGGCGAACTCACCGTTGAGCAGGGAAAGTCCATCAATGAAGAGCTGACTCATAAGGCGCAGGAAAACTTTGGCGACTTTGATGCTATGGCCATTCGCACCCGCCTTGAGCTCATGAGCGCAGAAAAGCGCACTGCCTACGCTGAGAAGGTGGCAAAGATTGTCGCTGAGCTCAACGAGCGTGATACCAAGCCTGCAGATGCTCCTGAAGAGACGAGCCCCGAGGCAGCCGAGTAACACCACGAAAGAGCAAATGCCATTCGGCGAACAGTCAGCGCAACGGCGAACAGTCAGCGGAAAGTTACGTATGTTATCTGGAAACGAGACAATACAGCATGATGCTCACGAGATGGATGAGCTCTCGGTTGAGCGCCAAGCTGCCGTAGATCTTCTCGAGTATAAGGGAGACTACGAAGAGCTGACCATCAGCATCTTTGGCAAGCGCAAGCGCGGTCCACGTAGCTCTCGGCGCTACAAGCTGAGCCGTGCAGGCAAACGTGCTCGTCTTCGTGAAATTTTTGGCATAGCTCGAAAATATCAGGTAACTAAGGGAATTACTCCCGTTAAACTCCGTCACATGTTTGAAGAGATGGGTCCCACCTTTGTCAAGGTGGGACAGGTCTTGTCGATGCGCTCTGAGATTTTGCCAGAGCCCTTTTGCACTGAGTTGAGCAAACTCAGAAGCGATGTTGACCCCATGCCCACCGACTTAGTGCGCGTTACGTTGCAAGCAGAATATGATCAGCCCATTGATGAGATATTCTCGTCAATCGATCCCGAGCCCTTGGGGTCTGCATCGGTAGCGCAAGTGCACAAGGCCCAACTTGTTACGGGTGAAGTTGTGGCGATTAAGCTCCAGCGCCCTAAAGTACAAGAAGTGATGGCACAAGATATCGACATCATGCGCACGATTGTGCGTCGGGCAAAGGGCTTTTTGCAGGGCGAGCAGGTCATCGACCTAGAGGCGGTGGTCGAGGAGCTCTGGGAGACCTTCGTTGAAGAGACAGACTTTCTCGTTGAATCAAAGAATCTCGAGGAGTTTCGCCAAAACAACGAGCCCTATGTATTTGTGAACTGCCCCAAGCCCTATCTTGGTCTTTGCACAGAACACGTGGTGGTGATGGAGTACATTGAGGGCATCCCCCTGCATAAAACAGCAAAGCTCCTTGAGGGTGGCTATGACTTGAGTGAGATTGGCACAAAGCTCACTGAGAGTTTTGCCACACAACTTTTAGATGACGGCTTTTTCCATGCAGACCCTCACCCCGGAAACATTCTCATCAGTGGGGGACAAATTGTCTTCATTGACTTGGGAATCATGGGTCGCCTCTCGTCGAGTCACAGAAAGATTCTGACCGACATGATGGCGGCAGTGGCAATGCACGACAGTCCTGCCCTGATGAATGCGCTTTTGCGCTTTGCGCCATCGAAAGATCCCCAAGCTGTTGATTACGCCCGCTTGCTCTCAGATATCGATGGTGTTCTGGATGATTTTGGTACGACCAACTTGTCTGATTTAGACTTGGGTGGTTTTTTGACCTCTCTCATTCAGTTGGCAAATCGCCAAGAGATCGAGATACCCGTTGCCGTGACCTCAATGATTAGAGGTCTTATCAATCTCGAGGGTGTGGTCGATGAGTTCTTGCCGGGCGTTAGTATGGTTGACGTTATTGCTGCACATGTGGCAGCAAGCGATGATTTGAGTCAGCGCGTGCGCCAAGATGCTGCATCGTTGGTGGTTGATAGTCGTGCTGCTACCAAGGGATTGATGGGAGCGGCATCTCAGGCGGGACTTGCCATGAACATGCTGACCCGTGGGCAAATCAAAGTGAACCTCGACATGGTAGGCTCGGAGTATCCCATCGACGAGCTCGCACGTTTAGGCGACAGGTTGTCAATGGGCATCATCGTGGCGGGTCTTTTTGTGGGCTCATCGATTGTGTATTACGCACGCATGGAGCCAGTTATTCTGGGCATTCCACTGCTCGGCTTTATTGGCTATGCCTGTGCTCTTATCCTTGCTCTGCGTATTGGTTGGGACATCTTCCAGCGCGACCGCCGCCGTCGCTAAGAACTAACTATCACCTATCTATCGCTCAAGAAGGCTTTCCATGGGACAGCCAAGCGTTTGCGCTAAAGACCACACGGTCTCAAATCAAATACATCAGCCAACGTCGACTATACTCGAGGGAGATATGTTTCGGGGTATGCGGGAATCTTCATAGCTAAGACCTCCTCGTATAATGTGTCTCCTCAAATAGAAAACTCTCACTAAAGTGATAGATTCTCTAGTCTCATAACGAGCTATGATGGTGGCGAGGTTAACCAGATCACCAGCCTCCAGAGGCACGAACTGCACAAGAGAAAACGCGTGAGAAGGGAAGTATTCATGCTTGAGGTAGGAAGCACAGCACCCGACTTTACATTGCTCGACCAAAACGGAGATGCCCATTCATTGAGCGATTATCGCGGCCACAAGGTCATCTTGTATTTCTATCCGCGCGACATGACACCGGGATGCACCAAGCAGGCGTGCGGTTTTGCAGAGCTCTATCCTCAGTTCCAAGATAAAGACGCCATTGTGCTTGGAGTCAGCCGTGACAGCGTGGCTTCTCACAAGAAATTTGAGGAGAAGTACCAGCTTCCCTTTGTTTTGCTGAGCGATCCCGAGCGTGAGGTCATCGAGGCTTATGACGTATGGAAAGAGAAAATGAACTACGGAAAAGTCTCAATGGGTGTGGTGCGCACCACGTATCTCATTGACGAAAACGGTGTTATTCAGATGGCACTCGATAAGGTCAAAGCTGCTGAGAATCCCACCCAGATGCTCGAAGTGCTTGGCTAATGGCTCAAGTCATACGTGGGTTTGCGACGTGGGTTTGCGGGTTTAGCCAATGACACGATAACCAACCGTACCGAGCCCCTCAAAGCCCAACGCGTGCTTCACCGCCGGCTGCAGGTCGATTTCTCTGCCTGCAATGTAGGGGCCGCGGTCGTTGACAACAGCAACACACACGTTTCCGTTATACGTGAGCTCAACCACAGTTCCCAAGGGCATGTAGCGCATGGCAATGCCCATCGACGTTGGTGTGACGATGTCGCCGGTGGCAGTCTCGCCATACATAAAGCCGTCGCCTTCACCGTATTCTGAGGCAAGCACCCATGTGTAGCTGGACTCAGAGGCAGGTGCCGATGGAGCAGGCTGACTTACCTTTGGCTCGCTTACCTGATAGGTGGATTCAGGCTCTTCTTGGACGGGTTCGGGAGTTGGTGTGTTTTGCGATTCTGCAGCTTGAGCGGCTGCAGCTGCCTCAGCGGCAGCTTGTTTTTCAGCGGCTTCGGCTTGTGCTGCAGCTTCTTCTTCGGCCTGTTTATGAGCTGCCTCAGCAGCGGCTTGTTCTGCTGCTTGTTGTGCGGCCTTCTCCTCAACTGCCTTTCGAGCCTGTTCTTCTTCGTAGGCTTTGCGAGCACGCTCAGCGTTTTCGATCGCACGAGCGCGGGCGCTCGCCTCGGCTGCCTGTGCCTCTTCGAGGGCGGCTGCAGCATCAATCTCTCGCTGATGGAGCTGTACCTGCTCGTTTTCGAGTGATTGGAGTGTCTCATCAAGTTCGTGGTCGAGGGCAACCAAGCGGTCAATCTCTCGAGCATTGGCAGAACTCAACGATTCGAGATAACGAAAGGTTGAGATAAAGTCGTTGAAATCATCTGCTGAGAGCAGCAAATCAATAAGACCGGGTTGTGCCTGCTGAAGCTTATAGTTGCTCCGAATGGCAGCAGCCGTGCGTTCCTTTTGTCCAGCAATTTCTATCTCGAGCTCACCGGCGCGAAGCTCAGACTGTGCAAAGCGGTCCTCAAGATCGGCAATCTCGAGTTGGACTTGCTCATAGGCATCAGCTGCGGCAAGAGCTGCAAGCTGAAGGGTCTCAAGGTCGTCTTCTTGAGCAGATGCTCGAGTAGGCAAAGCAGTCACACATGCAAGTAAACACGCCAAAAGAGTAAGAGCAATTCTGCGCGTCTGTATCCAAAACAATCGTGGTGCTAAGCCCATAGGTCACCTCTTTAGTAGTGCTGCAACTCTATGTTAAACCCTACAGGAAGTAACCCACAACACCACACAAAACAAAAACAAGACCAATAACAATCATGAGCTTTAAACGCAGCGCTGCATGTCGAGAACCCGGACCAACCACGTAAAACACCGTGGGGTCGTAGGGGTCATAGTAGACATCTACCGTGCACGGTGTTGGGGTTCTTTGGTTGATTCCCTCAGCGTAGCGACACTCCTGTTTGTACTTTTTGCCATCGACCTTGTAGGAGATAAGTGGTATCCATGCCCTCGACTTCGCAAAGGCATTACTGTCTTGAAACTCACCAATATAGCTACCAGACGTCTTGGCTGTTGCGCGCTTGCGCTTGACATAGATTGCCTGATAGCTAAAGGCTCCAATGGCGGCAAGGATGGCGCCGCCAATCAAAAAGCCTGGTGCTGCGTTATGTAGCATCGCGAGCATGCTTACTCTCCCTTACGTCAGACCAGCACGTTTTCCTATCGAGAGCATAACACGCTCACGCTACTCCAGCTCAAACGCACCAGTGTAGAGCTGGTAATAGGTGCCTTTGGCAGCAATGAGCTCATCGTGGTTTCCACGCTCTATGATACGTCCGTGGTCAAGCACGATAATGACGTCGGCATCTTGAACGGTTGAAAGACGGTGAGCAATGACAAAGTTGGTGCGGCCTTTCATAAGGGCGTCCATGCCACGCTGAACGACAAGTTCGGTATGGGTATCAATGGAGCTTGTTGCCTCGTCCAAAATCATGACGGGAGGGTCCGCTACAGCAGCACGTGCAATCGACAAGAGCTGACGCTGTCCTTGCGAAAGATTTGCGCCATTGTCGGTGAGCATGGTGTTGTAGCCTTGGGGGAGACGCTCAATAAAGCTATCGGCTCCTGCAAGGCGTGCTGCTTCTCGACAATCGCTGTCGCTTGCGTCGAGACGTCCATAGCGAATGTTGTCCATGACTGTTCCGGTAAAGAGGTTGACGTCTTGCAAAACAACGCCAAGACTTCGACGCAAGTCTGCTTTCTTGATTTTATTGACGTTGATGCCGTCGTAGCGAATCTTTCCGTCGGCAATGTCATAGAAGCGGTTGATAAGGTTTGTGATGGTGGTTTTTCCAGCTCCTGTAGCTCCAACAAAGGCAACCTTTTGTCCGGGCTTAGCGTAAAGACTCACATCATGCAAGATGGGGTGGTTTTCTCGATAGCCAAAATCGACCCCGTCAAGAACGACATCGCCTTGAAGTGGTATGTACTCGGTGACACCAGTGCTTCTGTGCGTGTGCTTCCATGCCCACTGGCCGGTGCGATTCGTGCACTCTTTGAGCTCTCCGGTCTGCTCGTCACGGCAGGCGTTGACAAGGGTGACATAACCTTCGTCTACTTCGGGTTCTTCGTCCATGAGCTCAAAGATACGCTCGGCTCCTGCAAGCGCCATAACGATGGAGTTTACTTGGTTGGATACCTGTCCAATTTGTCCGGCAAACTGACGCGTCATGCCCAAGAAGGGAACAACAATCGAGATGGACAGGGGCATTCCTGAGATAGAAAGATTTGGAACACCGAGTGCTAAGAAGATGCCGCCCGCAAGAGCCACGATGACATACATGAAGTTACCCATGTTATTAAGAATTGGACCAATAATGTTGGCATAGCGGTGCGCCATCTTGGAGTTTTCAAAGAGTTCCTCGTTAACCTTGTCAAAGTCAGCTTTAGCCTCATCTTCGTGTGTGAAGACCTTAATGACACGCTGACCTGCCATGGTTTCTTGGGAATATCCTTCGGCTTTGCCCAGCGAGCGCTGCTGGGCCAAGAAGAAGCGAGCAGAGTTTGAGCCGAGGTGTCCGGTGGTAATGAACATCATAATGACGCCTGCAACAACGACGCATGCCATCCACACGCTAAAGAAATTCATGATGCAAAAGGTCATGGTGAGTGTGAGTCCACTTTGCAAAAGGCTGGGCATGGTTTGCGAGATAACCTGCCTGAGAGCATCGACATCGTTGGTGTAGTGACTCATGATATCGCCATGAGAATGCGTATCAAAGTACTTAATGGGAAGGTTTTGCATGAGGCTGAACATGGCAGTTCTAAACTTCATGAGGCAGCCCTGGGTGATGGTTGCCATGAGTCGGGTATAGATGAAGCTTGCGGTAAGCGACACAATGTAAATAACGATAAGCTGCGTCAAAATGGTGACGGTTTGCGGGCGTGCCGTCTCCCAATCACCGCTTGCCCAAAATTCCTCAACGACAGAAAGCGCTCGCTGTTGAAAAATCGCAGGTGCAGCAGCTGCGACAGCGGCCAGCAAAATACAAAAGAGTACTACGGGCAAAAGCACGGGATAAAAACCAAAGACCGTCTTTATCAGGCGCTTGAGGGTAGCTCCCGGATTGGTGGCAGAACGCCCACGTCCCGTTCGTGGCATCTCCTGCTGGCGATTTTGTTCTTGCGTTGTCTTTTCGTCAGCTTTTGTTGCTGTCTGTGAGTCAGTTTGCTGTTTACTCATCGTCAATCACCCCCGCATCAGCACGGTTTTGGGCAAGGTAGGTTTCCTTGTAGAAACCACCTTTTTTCATGAGCTCATCATGTGTGCCGTGCTCGACAATACGCCCATGATCCATAACAATAATTAAATCTGCATGTTGAACCGAACTCATCCGCTGTGCGATCACAATCTTGGTGGTGTCGGGGATGCTGTTTCTAAAACCCATCTGTATGAGGGAGTCGGTCTTGGTATCAACAGCACTCGTTGAGTCGTCGAGAATCAATACCTTTGGCTTTTTGAGCAGGGCGCGTGCTATGCACAGGCGCTGTTTTTGTCCGCCAGAGACGTTGGTGCCACCCTGTTCGATATAGGTTTCATAACCATCGGGAAACGACCGGATAAAGTCGTCTGCTTGGGCAAGTTTGCACGCAGCAACAATTTGCTCGTCGGTGGCGTTGGCGTCTCCCCAACGCATGTTCTCGTTGATAGTGCCGCTAAAGAGCACGTTTTTTTGCAAGACAACAGCAACAGAGTCGCGCAGGGTGTCGAGGTCATATTCGCGCACATCACGCCCACCAACGCGAACGCTGCCTTCGCTCACGTCATAAAGACGACTAATGAGCTGTACGAGACTTGTCTTAGACGAGCCCGTGCCACCCACAATGCCAACCGTCTGGCCGCTTTTGATGTGCAGATCGATGTCGGCAAGCGCGCGGTGTTCTGCATCAGACGCATACTTGAAGCTCACGTTGTCAAAATCAATGGAGCCATCACTCAGTTCAAAGATGGGGTTTTCGGGATTGGCAATGTCTGACTGCTCTTCGAGCACCTCAACGATGCGTCGGGCGCTCTCTTCTGCAATGGTAATCATGCCAAAGACCATGGAAAGCATCATGAGATTCATCATCATCATGAAGCCATAGGTAATCAAAGACGAATACTGACCCACGTCAAGTGCCACACCTCGGGTGCTAATGATGGTGTATGAGCCAAAGTAGATAACAAAGCAGAAAATGACATAAATGAAAAAGTTCATGGTAGGACTGTTGAGTGCCATGATTTTCTCGGCACGAGAAAAGTCGTGATAGACCTCGTGAGCAGCTTTTCCAAACTTCTCTTTTTCGTATTCTTCGCGAACAAAGCTCTTGACCACGCGAATGCCGCGGATGTTTTCTTCTATGGACTCGTTGAGAGCATCGTACTTTTTGAAGATGCGGCGAAAGATGGGGATGACCTTGAGCAGAATGGCAAACAAGACGATTCCAAGTATCGGCATTGCTGCCAAGAACAAAAATGCCATATTGCCGCCCATAACAAAGGCCATAACCATGGCAAAGATGAGCATGAGTGGGCTTCTGATGGCGGTACGAATAACCATCATGTAGGCCATCTGAACGTTGGTGGAGTCGGTGGTAAGACGCGTGACCAGCGAACTGGTAGAAAAGCGGTCGATGTTTGAGAACGAGAAGTCCTGAATGGAGTAGAACATATCGTGGCGAAGGTTTTTGGCAAGACCAGCTGCAGCTGTGGAGCAGGTAATGCCAGCGGCGGTGCCAAAGCCAAGCGAAATGATTGCCATCACAATGAGTAAAGCACCGTAACGGCCAATCTCGGGGAGGTTCGCTCCTGCTTTAATGGAGTCGATGAGCATTGCGGTCAGAAAAGGGATGAGAACCTCAACAAAGACCTCACAGGCTACCAGTATCGATGTGAGCACCGACTCGCGCTTGTATT
>JAFUCQ010000130.1 GCA_017459605.1 Atopobiaceae bacterium | reverse complement strand
GTGTCTTGGTTGAGTATTCTGAAGGACCCAACAGGGCAGGCAATGTTACCAAAGCTCAAACCGCACTGCTGGCTGCTCAGACCGCAGATAGATTGTTGTCACTGAAAGAAGCTGGACAAGACTGTTCAGGAATGGCTCTGTTGCTGGGAGTTACCACAAACGCAGACCTCTACATTGATGCATTGCGCTCACGAGGTCTGGAGTGTGTTGTGAGTGGAGGCTCAAGCTTTACCAAGAGTGATGAAGCTCAGGTGATGCTTGCACTGTTGTTCTATTTGGCAAATCCTCACGACACTGAGTCCGGGCTGTTTCCGGTGCTTTCAAGTCCTATGTTTGAGCTTGAGCCAGCAGATTTTTTGATGTTAGCAACTCGACCTCAAGAACGCGTGGATGCTCCAACCAAAAGAAGCATAGAAGCCGGACTCATGTCGGATGTGTTTTGGGGAAGCACTCATCTTTCTCGAAGACTCAAACATGCACGAGATGTTCTCAGACGAGCAAGAGACAATGTGTCGCGTATGCCCGTCGCAGATGTGTGTTTTGAGGTTCTGAGAGAAAGCGGGTGGCTGAGTCGTCTTGAAGAGCGAGGCACTGAATCCTATGCAATCCAAGCAAACTTGTTAGCTGCGGTACGCTATATTCGAGAATTGACCTCAGAGCTTGGTCTTGGTCCAGCGCGAGCTGCAAAAGAGTTTGCATTATGGCTCAAGCTCGCAAAGGTTGCTCCTGCCTCTTTGGCGGGTCCTGAGACGGGCGCCATACAAATCATGACGGTACATGCATCAAAAGGTCTTGAGTTTGATGTTGTTGCTGTAGCAGAGATGTGGTCGAAAAGACGGTCTTCTTCGGGAATTGTCTCGTGGGATACCCAAGATGTTGATAATCGCGAGGTGGTGATTGTACCTCGTGGAGTAAAGCCAGAGAGCTCACAGGAAATGCCCGTGACAGTCAATTCCAACTCAAGTATTGTTGACTGGTTTGTTTTCCTGCGTGACAACGATCGTTTGGCGGAAGAGGAAGAAAAGGCTCGTTTGTTATATGTGGCTCTAACGAGAGCCCGTGAGGCATTGGTGCTGGCGTTGCCCGTGGCTACTAAGAAAGACGGTTTTTCTGAGGGACTTGGCGCAGATGTCAGGGTTGCCCTCATGGGATATGAACAAGCCCAAGCTGGGATTTCACAACTTGGTTGCGGGCATGGTTGTGAGGCACAGCTCAGAACTGTTGTTTTGTCAAAAACTGATGTTGGGCTTGAGGCCGATGGAGCGGGTTGTCTTAACACATGTTGGGAAGGGGTGCTTCCGCAAGATGTGTGGCGCACCTGTATTGCCGCACACAGTACCTATGGTGAGACACGCAACAACAGCATAACTCTCTATGAATTGCAACGTTTCGATGCCGAGAATCATATAGAACTGGCTGACATGCGTGAGGGATCTTTTAGTTATTCATCGGTACATGACTTGGTTGATTCGTTTGCAGATAACAAACACAGCTATGACATCCCAAGCTCACGTATCGACTGTGAGTTTGACGATGACCCACGCATTTCAAGTGTTGGTGACAACGATAAAGCTACAAATCTTGGTTCTGCATTTCACCAAGCAGCTGAGCTTATGGTCAGAACAGCTGCGAGTCTTGATACTCAGCGCAAAGATGCGCTTGTGAGACAATGGGAGCTCTCCGAGCGTCAGAAAGTGCGTTTTGAGAGTGCCTTGGCACGCTGGGAGCGCTCCGCTCTTCGTGCCGAAGTGCTCAAGTACGAGACACTTATGCCCGAGCAAAGCTTTTTCTCACGAGTTGATTCTCGCTTCGGCAGTTACGTAGAAGGCGCCATCGACCTGCTGGCACAGGATGCTAGCACAGGAAAAACGCTGGTAATTGACTACAAGACAGGCGACAGAGACCTTGATATAGAACAGATTTTCAAAAAGCATGAAATGCAGGCAAACTTCTATGCGTATGTTCTCATGTCCTCTGGGATAGCTCAGCTGACCTGTATTTTTGTATGTGTTGAACGTGAAGACGACCAGGGTGAGCCTCTTGCGGTTCGCTACACATTTGATGAAGAACATCCTCCCCATATCAATTGGTGAGTTGCGAAAGGAGTTGCCATGAGTTGGCCGGTAACACTCACGAGTGACAGACTTACGTTGCGAGAATGGCGGCAAAGCGATGCCGAGGCCTTGTTTGAGTATGCCTCTGATCCAGAGGTAGGACCAGCTGCTGGCTGGTTGCCTCACAAAGACTTAGACGAGAGCCGAGAGGTTATCGAGAACATCCTGGCTGTTCCTCACATCTTTGCCATCTGTATCAGCAATCCAGAAGACCCAGCCTACCAAGATAAAGCGGTTGGTTCTATCGGCTTGAAAATTGGCGAGGAAAGCGACCTTGCAATTGGCTCAGACCAAGCTGAGCTTGGTTTTTGGATGGCGCATCCTCTGTGGAATCATGGATACATGACAGAAGCCGTTAGAGAGGTTATGCGTTATGGCTTTGAAAGTCTTGGACTTGAAGCTATATGGGCTGGACATTCTGCCGATAATATCCAAAGCAAGCGAGTCCAACAAAAGGTGGGACTTCACTATCAACGTTCAATCAAAGACAGACCTCGCCGTGTTGTTGGAGACTATAAGACGGAAGATGTTAACTGGATAACGCGTGATGAGTGGGATGTGCTCAATGAGGCAGATCCCGTTGATGCAGCTACGGTACATGCCCAAAATCTCGAAGCAGATGAGATTATCGGAAGTATTGCAAACATTTCCCAAATACGTTCGGGTGGACAAACCGGGGCGGATAGGGGAGCCCTTGATGCTGCACGCGATAAAGGTGTTGCGATTTGTGGCTGGTGCCCGCCGGGAGGGTTAGCAGAAGATATGCCAGAGGCACCAGGTCTTCTCAAAGACTACCCAGAACTCAAAGAGAGTCCCTCTGAAGGCTACATAGAGCGAACAGCATGGAATGTGCGTGACTCCCATGCTACTCTCATTGTGGCTCCTGCAGGTATTGAGCCAAAGAGCGGCACAGAGATGACCCTGCGATTTGCTGAGCAATACGAACGTCCTCACCTCGTTGTGCGCACCATTTCTGAGCTCGCTGATGCACGCCAGTGGCTGGATGGTTTAGAGCGAGGAATTATCCTCAATGTGGCAGGGCCTCGTGAGAGCAAAACGCCAGGTACCTATGCTATCACTCGACAAATTGTTGGGGCATTGCTTGAGCATGCGTAGGTGTGCTGCATAATCTATAGAGCTACTCTCCATGCAAAGAGAATGTCTTTTTGTGGGGTATACAATCTATGACTCTGATTAAAGGAGGTTGTCGTGGTGCGTTTGCGTATAAAGAGCGTTGCTGTAGTGCTTGTTGCATGTAGCATGGCTGTGGTGCTGCTTGCATGTGGTTCAGAACAGAGTTCGTCGAGTTCTCAGACTGCGCAGTCAACAAGTGCTGTACAGACGACTGACTCCTCACAGGATAAAACGATAGCTGCACAAAGTGAAAGCTCTGATGCTCATCTGAACTCCTCAGAAGATAGCTCATCTTCATCATCGGAAGCATCTTCAGAAGAGTCTCACTCGAGTGGGAGTGCGCTCATTGACAAAGCAGAAGAGCTCTACGATAAGGCGAGTGATACCATCGAAACTGCTATCGAGAATCGTGCTAACGCAACTCCTACCCATGCTGCAATTGGTGAGGAGTTGGAAGCGACAAAAAACTTGGCTGTTTCGGTTGTGTCGGTAGAGCCGGGACCGTATGACTATGCAGACAAAACCCCAACGGTTAAAGTTGTGGTGGCTATGAGAAATACGTCTGACAAGACGGTTCATGTAAAAGCTTCAAACTGGGATGCCGATACGACTGACGGGCGCCGTGTTGATCACAAGTATTATGTGAAAGATGAAAATGGAGACCGCTCAACGAAGTCGTTTTTACCCACCACCATTAGTCCTGGAGCAACGTTTCAAGGCGAGTTGTACTTTGATGGCGAAGGACTTGTGAGTGTCATTTATGAGCCGCACTGGCTCGTAAGCTCACAAAATGAATATCTCTATTTTGACCTTTAATTATGTGATGCTGAGAAAGGCTTGAGCGAATGGCGTTTGTGCACTTACATAACCACTCGGATCGTTCTATCTTGGATGGTGCCACCCGTATATCAGATTTGGTGAGACGCGCTGTTGAACTTGAGATGCCCGCAGTGGCATTGACCGATCATGGCTACCTTTTTGGAATACCCGACCTTGATTTGGAATGCAGCACATGGAACAAGAGCAAAGATCCTGCCCGTATGCAATGGGAACAGGATTGTGATGCAGCGCGTGCAGGTGAACAGCTCAAGCGCATTGAGGCACCCGTAGAGCCTCAGGCTCCTCAGCTCAATACCGGACCTGATGCTACTCCAGAAGAGATTGACGCCGCAACTCGCGCCCATAATCAATATCTCAAAGATCATGACAGCTGGCTTCACGAGATGCGTTTGTGGTCGAGAAGGATTCCCCCACAGTTTGACCGCGATTGTGAGCTGTTAGCACAGGGTGGTATTGAGGCGTTGCAAAACAATGCCCCCGACCCGCTCATCAAGCCTATCTTTGGTTGCGAGGCCTATTTCATCACCGATGACATGATTGAAAAGAAGTCTCCACAACTTCGCTATCACCTTATCTTGCTTGCAAAAAACGAGCAGGGCTATGGCAATCTCATGAAAATGATGAGTGAGGCTGCAAACGAGCAGTTTTACTACCGCCCCCGAACCACCCTTGATATGCTCAAGCGCTATCACGAAGGACTGATTTGTCTCAGTGCTTGTGCGCAAGGTATCATCCCGTACCATATCCGCCACGATCAGCCAGATGTTGCACGGCAATGGGCGTGCACGTATAAAGACATCTTTGGCGATGATTTTTACATCGAGATTCAAAATCATGGACTTGAACCCACTGAGTGGAATGGCTGGACTGACCGCACGCTTTCTGAAGCACTCATCTCTTTAGCTCGTGAGCTTGATATTAAGATAGTAGCTACCAACGACGTGCACTATCTCACCCGCGAGGATGCACCAATTCAAGACATCATGAGCTGCATTGGTACAAACTCAAAACTCGATGAGACAAACCGCAAGCACATGGAGGGCACCGAGTTTTATATGAAAAGCGAAGCAGAGATGCGCTCTCTGTTTGAATGGTGTCCTGAAGCGTGCGACAACACCGTGAGCATTGCTGATAAGTGTGACTATAGCTTGGATTGGTCGCATCTCTACTTGCCCAAATTCCCCATGCTTGAAGAAGGGGAAACAAGTGAAGAGCGTTTTCGCAAAGAGTGTGAGACGGGACTTGCGTGGCGTTATGGTGAGAATTGGCGCGAGCTTGAGATTGCTGGTGTCAATGTTCGTGAACGATTTGAGTTTGAGTACAAAGTCATTTGCGACAAAGGCTTCGCTGACTACTTCCTCATTGTTCAGGAATATGTTCGCTGGGCTAAAGAAAACGGTATTGGAGTAGGGCCTGGTCGAGGAAGTGCGGCAGGAGCTATTGTTGCTTATGCGATGGATATTACCACCTTCGATCCGCTTGAAAATGGCCTGCTTTTTGAGCGTTTCTTGTCAATGGAGCGCTCTGAGATGCCTGATATCGATATGGACTTTGACGATGAGCGACGCCTTGAGGTTATTCAGCATGTGCGCGAGATTTATGGAGCAGAGTGCGTCTGCCACGTCATTACGTATTCCACCATTAAGGCAAAACAGGCAATCAATGACGCGGCGCGCGTGTTGGATTTTCCGCCCTATGTAGGTCAGCGCCTATCAAAGATGATCTCAAACTCACCGGGAGCTACCCTCGATGCGACGCTTGAGCGCAAGCGCAACAAAGAAGACCTCTTTAGTCCAGACTTTGTACAGGCGTACCAAAGCGATGACAACTCTCGTCGCATCATTGATGCTGCTTTATCTATCGAGGGGCTGACACGTGGTGAGGGTGTGCATGCCTGTGCTGTTCTCATAACGCCCACCCCGGTCAATGATCACGTGCCAACAAAAGTAGATACGAAAGGCGGCGTTGAGATTACCCAATACGAAGGCCACACCGTAGCAGACATGGGTTTGCTCAAAATGGACTTCTTGGGTCTTCGAACCCTGACGGTCATCTCCAAAGCTCGAGCAAACATCCTCAAAAACCATGGTGTTGAGATTGATATAGACGCAATACCCTTTGATGATCCGAAGATTTTTGAGCTGCTGTGCAGTGGCCACACGGCTGGAGTTTTTCAAGTTGAGTCGGGCGGCATGACAGCCACTATCAAGAACATGAAGCCTACCGAGTACAAACACGTTGTGGCTATTATTGCACTGTATCGCCCCGGACCTCTTGGTGCGGGTATGGTCAATGACTACATTGAGCGCATGAACGGGCGCCAAGAGGTAAGTTTCTACGACAACCGTCTCTCAGACATTCTTGATGAGACCTATGGCACCATGGTCTATCAAGAGCAGGTTATGCAGATTTCCATGAAGATGTGCGGTTTTTCTGCCGGAGAGAGTGACTCTCGTATTAGAAAACCTGTAGCAAAGAAAAAGATCAAGCTCCTCACCAAAGAGGTATTTGATTGGGAAGACCATGCCCATGAAACCACCTATGACCATTGGATGAATGGAGCCCGTACCAATGGTTATAGTGAGGCTGTTGCCCAAAAGATTTGGGATGATGTTCTCGAGTTTGCTTCGTATGCTTTTAACAAGAGTCACTCGGCAGGCTATGCCATTTTGGTTATGCAGACGGCATGGCTCAAAGCACATTATCCACGTGAGTTTATGGCAGCGGTGCTCACGAGCTACACGGGAAAAACCGACAAAATCGTTCGCTATATTGCAGCATGTCGCCACGAGGGCATCGATGTCTTGCCGCCAGATATCAATGAAAGTGGATCGGAGTTTACAGCTGTTCCAGAAGGTATTCGTATTGGATTTGCTGGTATCAGAGGCGTTGGTGATGGTGTTGCTCAGACCATCATTGCAGAGCGCGACGCGGGAGGTCCCTTTAAAAACATACTCGATTTTCTCGAGCGCGTTGATAGCACTCAGGCAAACCGTCGCGTTATCGAGGCGCTTATCAAATCAGGAGCTTTTGATTCAACGGGATATACACGCATGCAGCTCATGAGGCTCGTTGACAAAAACAATCCTGCAAACATTTATGATAGGGCGCTTTCAAAACAACGGGAACGCGCCATGGGCATGCAGTCGTTTTTCGATTTGTTTGAAGACGATGAAGACGATGCATTTCGTGATGAGATGCCCGAGCCAGATGGCATCGAGTGGGATAGAAACAACAAGCTTGCACTTGAACTCGAAGTTCTGGGCATTTACATCTCAGATCACCCACTGAGTCCTTATCGCTATGCGCTCTCAAAGTCGGCTGATTGTGCGCTATCGGCACTTTCGGTTGATCCGAGCGAACGATCTTCACAGCTCGTTGATGGTGCAAGCATTTGGGTGGCAGGCATGGTAAGCAAAATTGCCAAGCGTGTTACCCGTGATGGCAACCCAATGGCCACGCTCGTGCTTGAAGACCTTGAAGGAGAAGCAGAGCTCGTTGCCTTCCCTCGCGTGTACGAAAAGAACAAAAAGCTTCTTGATGGTCTTGGGGGAGACAACCCAGATGATGTCAACCGCTTTTTGCGCGCGCATTGCAAGATTGATGACAGCGATCGGGGACTCCAGCTCATTGTGCAAGAACTGAAACCCCTTGATTTGAATGCTGCGAACAATCAACCTAAGGTCATTGAGCTTCTCATGAAGCCTGGCGTGCTTGATCGCAATCTCTTGGAAGGTTTGAGCGCAATTTTTGCAGACTACCCTGGGCTTGATCGCGTTGAGTTTCGTATCGAAGAAGAGAATGGCTCAATTGTTTGCGTGGAGCTTCCTGTTCAGGTGGATGCAAACAACCTCTCACTCAAGGCAACGATTATGCGCTACCTTGGTGAACGGGGGAGATTGGTTGTTGCGTAGGTGGTACGAGCTTGGTAAGCAAGGGAGATTGAGATTAGCTATAGCGTAGCGCTTAACCTTGGTGAGCAAGGGAGATTAGCTATAGCGTAGCGCTTAACCTTGGTAAGTAAGGGAGATTAGCTGTTGCGTAGCGCTTAGGCACCCATGCCACGCAAAAGGCTGGCGAGGGTTTCATGGTTGAGGAGTCCCAGCTGGGTTACTGAGATGTTGCCATCAGTGTCAACAATGGCAGTAGCGGGCATGCTGCGAACACCATAGCTCGCCTGCCCTTCTACATCGCTGTCAAAGTAGATGGGAAACTCCCAGCCGTGCTCTTCTTTAGTGGCGCGACCTGCCTCTTCGGTCTCACCGTTTGAGCCAATGCAGTCGAGGGCGACAAAATTGACCTTGTCGGCAAACTCAGCATAAATCTCTTGGATTCCGTCGAGTTCGGCCTTGCAATAGGGACACCAAGATGCCCAAAAAACGAGAACGGTTGGCTTGTCCTGAAATGATGCAAAGTTGAGCGTCGAGCCGCCCTCATCGGTAAACGAGAAATCGGGAGCAGGAATTGTTTTCGTTTGGCTTGTCGATGAGCTGCTTGTCTCGGTTTGCGAGGGGCTTGAGGGGCTGACAGACAGACTGAGCCTTCCATAAGCAACAACTGCAACGACCATTACCACAACAAAACCAACAAGTACACCAATCATACGTTTGCGCGTCGTGTTCATGCCTATCCTTCCATTACGCTATACGCTTTGTTAGCCAACACTCAAACTGTTCAGAAGTGTTGACATGAGTCCTGAAGCTACCAACAAACCGATGAGCACTAAGAATATCCCGCAGGCTCGGTTTATGGTTTCCCAGTGCTTTGAAAGCGCTGGAATGGCTGCCTTTATTTGGCTTGCCATGACGGCTGATAACACAAAGGGAATGCCGAGTCCCAACGAATAGGCAAGCAACATTGTGATGCCTGTAACAGCGCTGGCAGAGCTCGCAGCTAACAAGAGGGCAGAGCCCAAAAAGACACCAACACAGGGCGTCCAGCTCACGGCAAAGACTGCCCCAAAAAGGGTGGCTGCAAGAATTGAACTTGACTCAGGACGCTCAGAAATCCCATGCGATTTCTCAAGAAAACCAAGACGTATGATTCCTGCGTGTCCCAATCCAAGGACAGCCATCAGTATGCCGCTCACAATCTCAAGTACACGGCGGTGGGTTACAAGCACGCCCCCCAAAGCACCTGCGAACGCGCCAAGTGTGACAAACACAATGGTAAAGCCAACAACAAAACCTATGGCCTCAAGGATACCGCGTCGAGCGCTCGTTTGGTCGTCTGCTGTGCCCGATGCAAAGTAGGCAAGATATGCTGGAATCATGGGCAACAAACACGGGGAAATAAACGAGCCAATACCCTCCAGAAACGATATGAGGTAGTTCACATTACTCCTTGATACTCTTCACAGAACCACAGAGCTGTGTTTGGTTCTGTTGCCTGTCTTTGTGCAACTCTTATACCCGCGCACGCCTGGTGTTGTCAAAGATTATTGTGACCTACGCACGTTTTTTCTGTATCCTAGTACATGAGTCGCTTGTTGCGATTTGGTTGTGCAAGAGATTTGCAAACCGTATGAATGTGTGTGCCGAAAGGCAGAGAGAGGAGTTAGCATGTCCGAGGTCAAGATTTATAGCTGTGCTAAGTGCGGCAACCTGTTCTATGTGCTGAACGAAGGTACCTGTGTTCCTCAGTGCTGTGGTGCAGATATGGAGCTTCTGAAGGCTGGCACCAGTGACGGCGCTGCCGAGAAGCACGTTCCGTTTGTTACTCCTGAGGATGGCGGCGTGAAGGTTGCTGTTGGTGAGGTTGAGCACCCCATGCTCGACGAGCACTTCATCCAGTGGGTTGCCCGTGCTACCGACTCTGAGTTCCATCTCAAGTATCTCAAACCCGGTGAGACCCCGGCTGTCCACTTCGATGCTACCGATGGTGACGTCTACGAGTACTGCAACCTCCACGGTCTGTGGAAGACTGAGATTTAAGTACAGGTACTCTTTGGTAGAAAGTGAGCTTCAGCTTTTGTGACTCGTCTGTGGCCTCATGCTACCAACACTGCTAGACTTTGAGAGCCTGGCGTCTTTGGACGTCAGGCTTCTTTGCAAAATGACTAAAACGTATGGTCAGGAGAGAGATTGAAACTTGCCATAGCACAAATGAAGACACGGCCTGGTGCGCACGAAGAAAATGTCAAACGAATGCTCGAGCAAGCCCATGCTGCCCATGAGTTAGGAGCTTCGCTTCTTGTTTTTCCCGCTCCGGTTTTGACAGGCTTGAACTCGGATTCACTGGCACTGTCGCGTCAGTATCTTAGTGATTTGAGCGATGCGTTTCAAAGCTTTGTCCATGAAAGTCCGATACCCTGTCTTGTTCCTTTGATGTTGCATCCACTGGCCATTGAAACTGAGGTGTTTTTCGTCCAAGACCAGCACATAAATCCATTGCGTTTTACGGATTCGTTTAATCGATCTCTCGTCGATGTGGGCGACATCAAAGTCAAAAGCTCGACGAGGAGCTTAGGTTTTGAGCTTGAAGGTTGTCATTTTGCAGTCAGCCTCAGCGCTGACGACTTTGGACTAGCGCTTCATGAGTCGGATAGCTTTGACGTCATCCTGCACTTTGATTGTGCAGGCTACTGCATCGATGATGACATCCACCCTTCAGTTGCGCTTCGAAGCCCAACACAATCAGATACCCTCGCTCCTTTTGCTGAAATGCCGAGCGAAAGCGGGCTTATCGCAGAGGCGCGCCGGACAGGTACCTGGATTGTCTCTGTTGAAGGTCTGGGTGGTTTTGGAAGACAGGTGATGACAGGCGGCAGCTTGATCATAGATCAGTGGGGAGAAATCGCAGCTTCTGCGCCGAGTTTTCAGGAGGCGTTGATTGTTGCTGATATTGAAACGACATCTGAGCTATCTAGCCCACACGCACAAGAACTCAAGCACGACACCCTTCATGAGTATCTGTGGCAAGCGCTCCAACTTGCTCTGAAAGATATGGTTGAGGGGACTGATTTACAAGGGGTTGCTCTCATTCTCGATGCAAGCATGAGAAGCTCAGCATTGCTTGCTCTGTGTATTGATGCGCTGGGACCCACAAAGATTCAGCTGGTTGTTCCCCCTGATGGGGTAGAACAAATGCGTGATGTGCGTCATGATGCGCTCACCATGGCACATGAGCTTGGCCTTGTAAGTCATGACCCACGAGAGTACCTTGGTTTTGTTGGTAGCGCGACGCTTTCAGTTGCAGATGCTCAACAGCTCATGGAGTTCAGCCTTGGACGTCTCGCCCAGACAGAAAAACTCCTTGCTTTGAGTTCGTACGACAAAACGTATGCAGCGATTTCATCTAACAAGATGTTGCTTCAAGCAGCCAGCTTTGCTCCTTTTGGAGACGTGTATCGAAGCGATGTGTACGCAATGGCTCGTGCGAGAAATGCAGTCTCTCCAATCATTGTTCCTCAGGCTTTGAGGCGTCTTGAATTGCCAGAAGAACTCAATCTTTCAAGCGTTTCTCGATCAGAAGTCACTCAGTTGAGCGAACTCGATGCGATTCTCTATCTCCTTATTGGGCGTGGCTATGATGCGGCAGGGATTGCAGCTGAGCTAGAACGTGATGAGCTGGTGGTGAGTGTTGTGAATCGTGTGCAAGCATCAGAGTTGAGTCGAAGAACGCTTCCAATCTGTCCAGTTGTTTAGGATACTCCCTTTACAGATTGGCAGTGGCCAATAATAAATAGCTGGCGTGTTCATGATGTTAAGACCTACTCAGAAAGTTTGTTTACTGACTTAGCAGCAGACGGTGGCGTGTTAGAGCATTTGCTTCGCAGTCTCATGCAGGGCAACTCATTTGAGATGGCAGAAGAGGATTATCAGTGGCATTTTTCTGAGATGATGGGCTTTGTAAACGACTACATTCAAGACGGGGGACTAACAACCGACACGGGAGACGTGTGGGGCATGGGGATGTTTTCGAACAATTAGGCTGCTTGTGAGCAAACTCAACGAAAGATTACAACTCGTCAGGTGCGGATGGTAAATGAGACTCCCACACAAGTTGTTTCCATGCTATTATATAGAACGGATGTTCGAAATCGATTGCATGAGGATTAAGCTCATCTGGAGTGTAGCTTGGTAATTTTGGGGATAGATCCTGGTCTTGCCAATACAGGTTGGGCTGTCATAG
>JAFUCQ010000017.1 GCA_017459605.1 Atopobiaceae bacterium | reverse complement strand
TGGTCGGGTTGTGCGCGGATCTGCTCGGGTTGTGCGCGACTCTGCTCGGGTTATGCGCGGGTTGCACGCGGCTCTGCTCGGGTTGTGCGCGGGTCTGCTCGGGATTTGCTCGGGTTGCACGCGGCTCTGCTCGGGATTTGCTCGGGTTGTGCGCGGGTTTGGTCGGGTTGTGCGCGGATTGTGCGCGGGTCTGCTCGGGATTTGCTCGGGTTGTGTCCTTCCGCGAGATGCAGAATCGAGCAAAACATACACATTCACGCAACTATTCGGTCTTCCATTTTGGGAGACCGAATAGTCACCTCTGAGTGTATGATTTCGAGTTTTCGATTGTTGATGATTCTACCTAGATTCATACACATTTTGTGACTTATTCGCACTTTTGTTTCAAAAGTCCGAATAACTTGTCAAAAGTGTATACTTGGCCTTTTTCGATTCATACACTCTTTGCACATTATTCGGGCTTTGTTTTTAAAAGTCCGAATAACCGAGTAAATGTGTATGTTTACTCCCTGTGGATGAGCAACGCAGGCGACGCGCAACTTTGTTGATAGGCATGCAGGCTGGATGCAACTATCGTAGGCCAAGCGCAACTATCGTGGACTGGGTGCGACGATTGTTCATGAGTACACGGGCTGGGCGCAACTATCGTGGACTGGGTGCGACGATTGTTCATGAGTACACGGGCTGAGCGCAACTATCGCGGGCTGGGTGCAACTATCGCGGACTGGGTGCAGCTATCGTAGGCCAAGTGCAACTATCGCGGGCTGGGTGCAGCTATCGTGGGCTGGGTGCAGCTATCGTGGGCTGAGCGCAACTATCGTGGGCTGAGCGATACGAGCTGGTTACTGCGCACACCAAACCTATCAGCTGCGCCGCATGTGCTGCACCGGCAAAGCTTTACTGCTCGCTATCCACACATGCTTGGCACACACCGTGCAAGCACATGTCATACGAATCAATGCGTCCTACCTCAGCAAAAGTGCTGCCTGCATTTGCAAGCTCAACCTCAAAGTCCATCAAATCATACACTCGGCCACATCGCACGCAGTTAAAGTGAGCGTGGTCGCCAACAATGGGATCATAGCGAACAGGCCCGCCATCAATAGACACCGAACGAACCTTGCCCTGTTCCTCAAGGGCTGCAAGATTGCGGTATACCGTTGCAAGGCCAATTCCGGGCAACGTTTGCCTCACGCCTTGGCAGACCTCCTCAACACTCGGATGGTCATGGCGGTCACGAATCCACTCCCACACGGCATCGCGCTGCGAACTCTTTCTCATTGAGTCACTCCTCGATTTGAGCAAGTTTTCTGCTTGCCCTAAAAGCGTTATCCGTTACCATGATAACAGCAAATGATAATTATTTTCATTTAATTATGCGTTTCGGGCGAACAATATCATTTGGAAGGAGTTCACATGGCACAAGACACCAATCTGTATGATGCGGTTATCGTTGGAGGAGGTCCCGCAGGTCTTACGGCTGCACTCTACCTCGCACGTGCGCGCTATCGCGTCATTGTTGTCGAGAAAGACAAGTTTGGCGGACAGATTACCATCACCGAGGAAGTCGTAAACTACCCCGGTGTTGAGCGCACTTCGGGCACCAAGCTCACCGAGACCATGCGCAAACAAGCAGAGTCTTTTGGCGCTGAGCTTCGCTTGGCTGAGGTAACTGGCATCGACAACGACGGCGATTACAAAGTCGTCCACACCTCAACGGGCGATCTTCGCAGCTATGCCGTGCTGCTCGCAGTTGGTTCGTCTCCGCGTGCCATTGGTTTTCCGGGTGAGGCAGAGTTCAAGGGACATGGTGTCGCTTATTGTGCAACCTGTGATGGCGAGTTCTTTACCGGAAAAGACGTCTTTGTTGTTGGTGGAGGCTTCGCTGCTGCCGAGGAAAGCGTGTTTCTCACCAAGTACGCAAAGCAGGTGCACCTCCTTATTCGCGAGCCAGACTTTACCTGCGCTCCGGCGGTTGCCGATGGTGCTCGCAACCACCCCAACATCACCATCGATTACAACACTGAGATTCTCGAGCTCACCGGTGATAGCATGCCGCGCAAGCTTGTCTACCAAAACAATGAGACGGGTGACATCACCACGTACGACGCTCCTGAAGGCGACACCTTTGGCGTCTTTGTGCTCGCAGGATATGCCCCTGCAACAGGCATTTTCAAAGACCTCATCGAGCTCGATCAGGGTGGAAACATCGTAACTGATGCCTCCAAGCAAACCTCAGCCCCTGGCATCTATGCCGCAGGTGACGTTACCATCAAGAATCTCCGTCAGGTGGTAACAGCAACCGGCGAGGCCGCAGCAGCTGCCACTGAGATGGAGCGCTACCTTGCTGCCATGCACGAGAAGACCGGGGTTATCCCCACGCCTCCTGCGACTCGCGTTCCCACTGCAAGCAAGGAAAGGGCAACCGCAGGCAGCGCTGCTCCGGCCGCTCCTTCTGCAAGTGCCCTGTTTGACGAAGATGCCATCGCCCAGCTCAACACAGTTTTTGGTCGCATGGAAAACGCCGTTATCTTGGAGCTTGCTCTCGACGATCGTTCCATCTCGCAGGAGCTTCGCACCTATGCAGATGAGATGGCAAAGCTTACCGATAAGGTCAGTGTTCGTGTACTTGACGACGCCGACGCTGCAGCCATTGATGATCGCCCCTGCGTGCGCGTACTCGCTGCCGACGGTACATGGTCTGGCCTTGCCTTCCACGGTGTCCCGGGCGGACATGAGTTTACCTCCTTTGTCCTTGGTCTTTACAACGTGGCAGGACCCGGACAGCCCCTCGGAGATGACCTGCGCGCCGCTGCCACCGCTATCGACAAACCCGTTAAGATGCAGGTGCTCGTGAGCTTGAGTTGCACTATGTGTCCCGACACCGTTGTTGCAGCTCAGCGCATTGCTGCTCTCAATCCAAACGTAACCACAGAGGTATATGACGCAGGTCACTACCCCGAGCTCAAAGACCGCTACAACGTGATGAGCGTTCCGTGTCTGGTGGTCAATGAGGGAGGTGCCGTGTCATTTGGCAAAAAGGGCATCGCCGACGTCCTTGGGCTGATTGGCTAGTATTATACGTGCGTCAGGCGTGTATCATACGTGCGTCAGGCGTGTATCATACGTGCGTCAGGCGTGTGTCATACGTGCATCAGGCGTGTGTCATACGTGCATCACGCGTGCCACCAAAGAGCGTCAAAGCGTAGTGAAGGACTGTTATGGATAAGCTCATCACTTTTGCCATTCCGTGCTACAACTCGGCAGAGTATATGGACAACTGCATTGAATCGATTCTTGCTGGCTCAGACAAAGCGAGCGATGTTGAGATCATCATCGTAAACGACGGCTCGTTCAAAGACGACACCGCCGCTAAAGCCGATGCATGGGCAGCAAAGCACCCCGACATCATTACGGCAGTTCATCAAGAAAACGGTGGGCACGGAGCTGCAGTTCTTGCAGGTCTTGAGCACGCACGCGGTACGTTTTTCAAAGTTGTTGACTCCGACGACTGGCTCGACCAAGTTGCCCTCTCTCAACTCCTAGACATTATGCGCGAGTGCGAGGCCCACGAGAAATATGTGGACTTGTTTATCACCAACTACGTGTATGAGCACACGGTTGACAATAAGCAAAACATCGTGAGCTACCACGGTATTCTCCCCCAGCGCAAGGTCTTTGGCTGGTCTGAGATGGGTCATTTCCACATAACTCAGAACCTCCTGATGCACGCCCTGTGCTATCGCAGCTCAATTTTGAAAGACGGCGGCGTACCCCTACCGTCGCACACCTTCTACGTGGATAACATCTTCGCGTATGTTCCGCTCCCCCGCTGCAAACAGCTTTACTACCTCGATGTTGACCTGTATCGCTACTACATTGGCCGAGAAGATCAGTCGGTAAACGAGAAGGTCATGGCAGGAAGAATCGACCAGCAAATCAAAATCACGCGCATCATGATGGAAGCCTACCATCTCTACGACGATATCGAAATCGTACAGCTCAGAAGCTACATGGTGAACTACTTTGTCATCATGATGGTGATTTGCTCGGTATTCTCACGCCTATCCGAAAAACCCGATGCCATGCTTGAGCTCGACCGTCTCTGGGACGACTTACACGCATACGACAGGCGCATGTGGCGGCGCGCCCGTCTTGGCATACTTGGACAGCTCACCAACTTGCCAAGCAAACTTGGCAACAAGATTACCATTGCCGGCTATCACTTGGCACAAAAGCTGGTGAAGTTTAACTAGTAGCAGCGCTGGTTTATTGTTGGGCGTTGAGCTGTGACTCAAGACGCTCTTGCTGCTCTTGCATCTCTATCTCTGCCTGAACAACGTCGATGATGGTCAGGGTGTTTTGCGTGCGCGGATAGCCAAGTAGCGGCAGATTTGAGTTGACCACCTTGATGAGCAGCTCACGGGAATTGCCCACCGCAAGGTTACCCACAATGTGGGTCTTGAGCTGAGCTTCACAGCCACCCTGTCCTGCAATCAGGCAAAAGGCAATGAGCTCGCGGTCGGCCAACGAGAGTCCGCCTCGCGTGTAATACTGACCAAAGCAGTTGCCGGTCAGCCACTTGTTGATGTTGGGATAATCTGGATTGCCGGTCTTGCTAAAGCCACGCATTTGCTCGCCAAAGATGTCCACGAGCACCTGCTCGCCTGCCTCAAGGCTGTGAGCGTGGTCGATGGTTGCTTGTTTGGGCAGCGGTACCTCAACCTCAAGGCGCTCAAGTACGGCGTTGGTCGCGCGGACAAAAGGCAAGGCGCGGGATATTCCCAAAAAGGCAACCGACTGATACACCAGCTCTTTGAGCTCAACGGGGGTAAGGGCATTCTCAAGCGAGCACACAGCAACCGAGCGAAACGAGTCAGGACCCATGCAACCAATGATTGTTGAGAGCCACGCAAGATAGCGCGTTCTGTCATCGAGGTCAACGCTGTGAACAACGTCGTAGGCAAAACAGCTCAGAATGTCGAGCAGTTCAGGGTCGTTTTCAACGAGATTGTCGCCACGTGACATCAACAGATGGCCAAAAAACTCTCGAGCCTCCTCGTCGAGACAAATCTTCTCGGTCATGATGGTCCTCGCCTTCGTTCGTGTCGCGCTCATCAGTGCGTGACAGTGTTCGGCCTCCATCCGAAGAGCGCGACTTCTATCCTTGCTCATGGCTCGTATATGATACCAACTTACTAGCATTTATGCCAAGAGAAACTTCTTTCAGACGCTCATAAGACCGAGAAACCCGATCTGTACCAGCGGATTTATCAGCCGGGCTACCCGCTGGCGCGTGTGGCACGGCATGCGGGACGAAGGAACAAGGTGGGTAGTGTGTTGCCCAACAGGGCGGGAAGCACGTGAGAACTGGCGGGCAGCACGGAGCCCAGCAGCGACGCCAGTTCGCAGTCACGAGCGAAGCGGACAGTGCGGAGTCCAGCAGCGACGCCAGTTCGCAGTCACGAGCAGTTAGTCTCCCAAGAGCTCGAGTAGTTCTTTTTTTGCCTCCAAAAAGTCGGAACTCAGCTCAAAGGTCTGCCCTTCTCGGCATGAGCTGGCTGTCTTGAGCGAGAGAACATCAATCTCTCCTGCCAGCGTTGCGGGATGGCCCTGCGCGGGGTTGCCCACAAGCACAACAACTCGATCTGCTATGAGCAGGGCTTCGTCGGGATCATGGCTCACCATAACAACAGTTAGTCCTAGCTCGCCTGTCACAGACAAAAACCACTCGCGCATCTCAGTGCGCGTAAGGGCGTCGAGTGCCGAAAAGGGCTCATCGAGCAAAAGAGCCGAGGAACCCATGAGGTAGGTGCGAGCAAAAGCTGCGCGCTGACGCATACCGCCCGATAGCTGAGAGGGCCATCGCGAAGCTACCTCGCCCAAGCCAAATCGCTCGAGCAAGGGCAGGGCTTTTTCTCGGGCTTGCTCATGAGAAACTCCTCGCAACACGAGTGGCAAACACACGTTATCGAGCACCGTTTTACTCGTCAAAAGGAGGTCTTTTTGAAACATGTAGCCAATGTGTCCTGGCTCACCGGTGATGTCCTTCTCGTCCAGAAACACCGAGCCCGAGCGCGGATGAGTGAGACCCGCCAGCGCATGCAGCAAAGTAGTTTTGCCACTCCCCGAACGCCCCACAATACAGACAGTCTCGCCCGTGGCCACGCGCAATGATACATCACGCACAACCTCGCGCCCGTCTCCCCACGCAAGGGTGAGTTCTCGTGCTTCTAGCATGTCGCTCGCCTCATCACAAAACTTGCCCCACGCTCAGGCTGTTGGGAGATAGTCGAGGGTATAGCCAGCATCAACATCAATGGGATTCTCAACCAGCTGCTCCTCGTTCAGCCATGTATAGAAACGAGACCAACGCGTTGGGTCAATGATTCCCCACGTAGATGCGTCGGCCACATACTCAGGCGAAATGAACTCTTGAGCGGTCGATATGAGCTCGGGGTCAAGCTCAGGCACAGCCTCGCACAAGAGACGAGCTGCCTCTGCGGGGTTCTCGACAGCAAACTCATAGCCACGTTTTGCTGCACGTAAAAAGCCTCGAACGAGCTCAGGGTTGTTCTGAGCAAATGCGTCATTGACTGCAATGACCGGCGTGTAGTAGTCAAAGACAGGATCCATGTCTGCAAAGGCAAAGTAGTTCACGGGGTAGTTTTGCAGCTTTGCATTTTGCACCGCCCACCACTCATAAACCCACACCGTGTCAAAGAGATGTGCCTTGAGGCCTGCTACCTCGTCATCGACCTCGTAGGGCACCATCTCAACGCGCGAAAAGTCTCCGCCATCTGCCTCGACAATCTGCTTAATGGTTGCCTGCTCCACAGGTAGATTCCACGTTGCATAGACATGGTCTTGCATGCCGCGCGCGCTCGTGATGCCATCTTCAGCGCGACTCATGATGCCACTCGTATTGTGCTGGACAATAGCAGCGATTGCCGTATAGGGCATGGGGTTTTGAGCTGCGAGGTTGTTGGCGATGTAGTCCTGATACGACACGCCCATGTCAGCTCCACCCGATCCTATCAGGGCATCTGCTCCGTCGGCAGGCACTGGCACAATCTCGAGCTCGATGCCTTCCTCGCCAAAGTAGCCTTGTCGGTCTGCCACGTAAATGCCGGTGTGGTTCACATTGGGTGAATAGTCGAGCACAAAGCTGACCTTGGTGAGACTGCTGAGCTGGGTGGTGCTTACCTGAGAACTGCTTGCCTGAGCGGCGCTGTCTTGAGCGGCGCTTTCTTGAGCGCTGCTCGCTTGAGCGCTGCTCGCCTCCGTTGTCGAAGCAGCTGGAGCACAGGCAGCAAGCGCAAGCGACGCAAGCCCTGCTGAGGCCGTACAAAAGCCGCGGCGCGTCACCGTCTGGTGCTGCTGTCCACGCTGAGATGTGTGACAGGTCATTTTTGTTTCCTCTCTACTCGTTTCCACGGAACACAGAGATACTCAAGAACATCGACGGCTCTCATCAACAGCAACGAGAGCGCTGATATTACAAGAATTGATGCAAACATTCGGTCATACGAAAAACTCTTGCGCACGCGCGTCATGTACACACCCAAGCCCGAGAAGCCCCCGAGCCATTCGGCAATCACTGCGCCAACGATGGCATACGTTGCACTAATTTTGAGTCCCGAGAAAAACTGGTCTGCAGCGGCTGGTAGTTTGACATGCCAAAACGTTTGCGCAGTTGTGGCGCCCATGGTTCGCATGAGATTGAGCTGGTATCTATCCACTGACGAGAAACCCGCGTACAGGCTGATTGCCACAGGGAAAAAGGTGGTCAACACAACCAACACAACCTTAGGGAGCAAACCATAGCCAAGCCACAGAACTAAAAGCGGCGCAATTGCTATCGTTGGCACGGTTTGGGAAAGCGTGATGAGCGGAGACAACGCTTGTGCGACCACCTCAAAACGGTCCATGACACACGCCAAAACAAAGCCTAAGATGACACCCACCACAAGTCCTGCAAGCGCCTCAATGAGGGTGGTTGCACTGTGGCTGGCGATAAGGGCAGCATCGCGCACGAGCGCTGCGACAACCTGCGTTGGTGCGGGAAGGAGAAACGCTGGCACCAGTCCTCCTCGACAGGCAAGCTCCCAGAGCACAAGCAGGCCAGCAACGGTTGCGACAGGTATGATGTGGTGTCGTTTCATGAGCTTGCACTCACATCTCAGGCAACATCTTGAGCGCGAAACTCGCTATCGCTCGGATGGTATTTCCCGATTTTGTGGTCGGTCGACATAACATTGCCACTGGGACGATAATCAATCTTTGCATAACCCATCATGTGCTCGCATCCTGCTTGAGCAGCTACGAGTTGGCAGTTTTTCAGAATGTCCATGCAGACATCGTACGTAGCCTCTATGGTTGTTTCAAATGGACCGACGTAATAGTCAACACCTGTTGAGTCGATATAGGCAATTACCTCATCTACAATACGACAGGTCTCATCATCACTTGTTGCATCAAGTGGCAACAGCTGTATTGCTACGGCACATTCCATGCGTCCTCCTTTAAGCAGCGGCACAAGAAAAACCCCTGCACCAATGAGCGCAGGGGTTCACGTTGATATCGCATGGCGTGAGTGCAATCCCTACGCTGGCATTACCCAGATCAGGTGTAAGGGTCGGCACCGCAATGGATGCCCTCTCAGCCGGCGTGCGCCAGCTCCCCTATCGAGTTGTAATGGTAGCACGTATCCTTTCAGCCGATAACTGCTTTGTGTAGTGGAAACGATTCTGCCGCAAACCGCAGGGGCGAAACGGCGAAACTCTCGCAACAACTTGCTCTAAGTTGCTCTAGGCTGCTTATCCACATGAGCAACACAAGCCGGCAGCGCTTCATCTATAGTAGGTGCAGAAGGTGCACGAGTCGTGCGTGCAGCCCACCGTCACCTCAAGCATTACGCTCCCCGCCTCGTAGGGAGGCCTGATCACCGGTCCCGTGTAGTGCATGGTTATCACAGCTCTTTCTATACGTTGTTGATAGTCGTATCCGATATGAGACGCACGCCTGCGGTGCATTATCGCAGCAGCTGCGCGCGAGCCGTCGTATACGCCGTGAACGGCAATCTGATAGGTCTTGGTGGGCACGGTACGCTCCTCCCCCGCAGATCCTAGAACGCGCAGCCGTCGGGACCACAGACACCGAAAGCGTCTTCAACCGACGGGACCTCGGCTGCCAGCGCCTCGCGCAGCAGGTCCTCCATGCGCTCGACGCTCACGCAACCGGGCACCACCGTCTTGCCAGCAATCACAAAGTACGGCACGCCATGGACACCCCGCATGGCAGCCTCGCGCTCGTCGAGGCGCACCTCCTGGGCACACACTCCCGTGGAAAGGACGCGATCGACGCCGTCTGCGCTCAGTCCGACTTCACTGGCAACCGTACGGAGCACGGCGTGGTCGGCAAGCTCAAGCGCGCGGCAGAAGTAGGCATCGTAGAGCGCATGCTCCAGCGCCTCGACGTGCTCTGGCTCGACCACCTGCGCGTACTTGGTCAGGCGATGCGCATCGAAGGTGTTGGTGTTTCGCGTGGATGCGTAGTCAAAACCTGTTAGGCCTGCTTCGTGCGCAATCTGGGTGATCTCGGCCACACGCTCGGCCGCCAAGGCAGGAGAGAGTCCGTATTTAGCCCCGAATCGTTCCGTAGTGTCGGAGTCACAGACCTTTGGCGCACGGGGATCGAGCTCGAAGGACCGCATTCTAAGCTGCACCCGACCGGAAAGACCCAGATTCTCAAGGGCATGCTCAAGGTGCGTCACCCCGATGTAGCAGAACGGGCAGGCGTAATCGGACCAATACGTGACGTTCACAACACACTCAGGGTTTACCTTCATAGGTCACCAGATCGGAGCCTTCTCCAGCTCGAGTCTTGGCGGCCTGTTCGTGCGTCTGGGCTGGGGATATGCGCCCCTGTGGGCGCTCAATCTGGCGTTGACCGCCTTTGCAGCAACGTGCGCGTACTGCATACGTGCAAAACGCTCATAACTCAAAAGTCGCGTCGACTCGACGACCGCATTGTCATACGGGCAGCCCTTCTTCGTATGCTTGCGGCAAGGCATGTCTTCTGGCTTAGGCATTGAGCCAACGAGCTAGGTCATGTACCTCGATTCCCTCATAGGTGTACATCTCGTGCCTGGTGCGCGTGAGTATCAGCTTGGGATGGGCGTCGTGTATCGAGAGCAACGGCGCGTATTCCCGTTCGAAGGTCGTTTCTGCGCTGATATCGTCGCTCACCTGGATATAGAGCTTCTCGGACCCCCGCATGGCCACGAAATCGATCTCCTTCTTGTAGAGCACGCCCGCATAGACCTCGTATCCCCTGCGCAGGAGCTCGATTGCCACGATGTTCTCAAGCACCCGACCGTAGTCAAGGTTTCTAGTCCCGAGCTTTGCAAGGCGGAAGGCGTGGTCTGCGAGGTAGTACTTGTCCCCTGAGGAGAGGTAGCGCTTACCGCGTATGTCGTAGCGCCGGACTCGGTAGAACGCGAAGGCCTGGGCGAGGTAGTCGATGTAGGAGGAGACAGTGCGGTTCGAGGCCTCGTATCCACCCCTCCCGAGCGCATCCGTGATGTTTCGTGCGGAGCTGATGTTGGAGACGTTGTCCATCATAAAGTCCGAGAGCCTCTCCAGGAGCTGCGGGTTTCTCACTCGATGCTTCTGGCGGATGTCACGCAGTATGAGGGTGTCGAACACGTCCGCGAGGTAGGTCCGCCTGTCTTCGGAATCCCCATAGACGTAGCTCCCCGACATCCCGCCCATCTCCAGGTATGAGTCGAAAGCCTCATCGATCTGCTGCCCGCTGAAGTAGGCGAGATATTCTTTGAAGGAGAAGGGAAAGACGTCTACTGTCATGGTACGACCCGTGAAGAGGGTGGCGAGATCGCTCGAGAGCAAAAACGCGTTGGAACCCGTGATGTAGATGTCGAACCGCTCGCTGGCGTGCATGCCGTTGATTGCCCGTTCGAATCCTTCGCACATCTGAACCTCGTCGATAAGGACGAAGTTAGTCTTGTCGGGATCGTACAGTCCGTTCACATAGTCGTAGAGCATGTGGTATTCGAGCAGGCTCTCGAACTCCGGTAGGTTGAAGTTCACGTGGATGACATTCGTGTTGTCAACCTCTCCCTCCAGGTACTCTTTGAAGGCCTCCATGAGCTTGGACTTGCCCGAGCGCCTTACCCCGGTTATGACCTTGATATCGGGTGTCCCCATGAGGCGTTTCAGGGTGTCCATGTAGAAGGGTCTGTCTATGAGCTTCAAGATATCCTCCACTTCTATTGCACAATATTGATAATAATTCGTTTTTGTGTAATAGACAACGTGCGATTGGTGTGAGGTACTTCATCTTTTTCTGCCGCCTTCCCGGGTCGTCCGGGCGAGCCACGAAACAAGTCACGAACTAGAAGATATGACCGATGATTAATCGGTCGGAGCCTCCCTTCTGAATGTACGTGGGTTAGGCGACAATCGT
>JAFUCQ010000129.1 GCA_017459605.1 Atopobiaceae bacterium | reverse complement strand
CTTATCAAAAAACTGCTCTTGTCCAGCATTCTTTCCTTTGGAATCAGGCTCTTCTTCGACGAGATTCAAATCTCCATCTATTTCATCTGTTACATATGCAATTGCTTTTTTCGGATTGTATGATTCGCCTTGATTGATCGTTACCTTTTCTTCCTTTAACTTGATCTTTGGTGCTTTAGTATCACGGATTACAAACTCAATACTTTGTTCAACTTCTTGGTCACTGATACTGAGTTTATATGTGACCTTTTGACGACCAACATGAGACAAGTCGAGTTTATCATCGGTTGTAATTTTTGCTTCGCTGTTACTACATTCAACGAGGCGAAGCGCATCTGTACTCTTTTTTGAATACTCTAAAAACTCGGTAGTAGGTGTCAGGGATATAACGAGAACCTCTGGCTCTGACTTCGATGGTTCCTCTGATTGTTCTATCTGAGAAGATTCTTCTATTGGAGTTTCTGGTTTGTCTTTCTTATCCGAACAACTCCCAATAAGTCCTAACATCAATAGGACAGCGAGAACAATGAACCACTTACGCTTATATAGTGGAGGCTTACTGGGAGATGGAGCTGCTGCCATAAAGGTGTCAAGACCGTTCTCTTTGCGTATATAACCACTCCCCAATAATGACCGATTTATTGAACAATGTGAGTACGTACTATTTGTACCGACTTTAACGTAACTTAACTATAGGGATGATTCATTAGCTGGCAGCATAAACTGGCTAATGCGTCGGCGAGCGCATAGATGATTCTCCCGAGTATGCACTTTTTGGACATTACTCGTACTCGAAATTTGAAAACATGGGAAACAAACAAAATGTGTATGATTACGAATTGGGACAAGCATACACATTTTGCTCATTACTCGGACATATTTTTTGGGAGTCCAAATAGTGAGAAAAGAGTGTATGCTTGCGAAAACGCTCGTGTAATTACGCGCCGGTGTAATTACCCACCGATACTAGCGTGTGAAAACGCTGGGTGACTGCCCGCCCGTACTGGCGTGTGAAGCCGCATGTAGACGGCCTGTCCGTACTAGCGCGTGAAACGCAGGAGTAATCACCCGCCAGTACCAGCTTGCAAAAACCGCGAGACGTAACCTATCTGCCTATACTTGTGAAACGAACGAAGGGCTCATCTGCCTACATTGTGCTCTTGATAAAGTCGAGAAGACCCCCAACCACCGTCAAGTCTGTGTGGTCATAGCAAATCGAATGGTCGGTGTCGAGTGCATCAATGGCTGCTCGATCGTCTGCAGAAAGCTCAAAGTCAAAGACATCGAAATTCTCGGCCATGCGTTCTGCCTTTACTGACTTGGGGATAACAACTACCCCACTGTCAATCAGATGCCGAAGCGCCACTTGTCCGACGCTTTTACCGTAGTGCGCGCCAATTTCTGCCAACACTGGGTTGTTAAAGAAGTCATTTGCTCCTTCGGCAAAGGGACCCCACGCCATATGCTGAACACCCAAGCGCTCCATGTTCGCATGCTCAGTTTTTTGCTGCCAAAATACGTGAGTTTCTACCTGATTGAGCACGGGAGCAACTCGATTAAAGGTACAAAAGTCGAGCAGCTGCACGGGATCAAAGTTACTCACACCAATCGAGCGCACTAGACCCTCATCAAGCGCACGCTCCATATCGCGCCATGCGCCGTAGGTATCGTTATAAGGCTGATGAAGCAGCATCATGTCGATATAGTCAAGACCGAGAAGCTCAAGCGAGCGTGCAATGCTCTCATAGGTCTTGCCCTCTCCGTAGTTTGAGACCCAGACCTTATCCACCAGAAAGATTTCTTCGCGAGCTACATCACTCGCGGCAATTGCTGCACCTACGCCACGCTCGTTCATATAGGCCTGCGCTGTATCGATGAGGCGATAGCCCGCTGCCAGTGCGTCGCCCACACAACGCTCGGTTGTCTCGTCATCAATTTGAAAGACTCCGTAACCTAACATTGGCATCTTGAGTCCATTTGCAAGCTCGGTGTACTCCATGTCAATTCCCTTCATCGAGGTTTATCTCTATGCATAGTTTGCTGCTTATTACTTGAGGTGTACAATGCTTTTTGTGATACTTGCCATACGTCGTATGCATAGTGTGAGGAACAGTCGTTGTGAGGAACAGTCGTTGTAAGGAATAGTCGTGGATTTAGAACAGCTCAAACAACTCATCTCAGTTGCCGAGATAGGAACCATATCGGGAGCAGCACAAGCCTCGAACATCACGCAGCCTTCGCTGTCACGATCAATGAGGCGTCTTGAGAAAGAGCTTGGGTATGAGTTGTTTGAACGTACGCGTAATAGCGCACAGCTCAACGAAGCCGGACGAGTCGCTGTTGAGTATGCACGCGATGTGCTTGCAGCAGAGCAACGCTTGCGAGACGCTCTCGATGAGCTTGCTCGCAAGAAGCGCACCCTTCGAGTGGCTGCCGTTGCGCCAGCTCCGGTGTGGAATCTCACGGCACGCATCGTTGAGCGTTTTCCCGGTACCCTCTTAGCACCCGAAGTTTTGTCCGACTCAGAGGTTGAACGCAGGCTTTTTGACCAAACGGCAGACCTTGCTATCACGAGAAACCCAATCGCGCTTCCCAACTGCGACTGCATAGCGCTTATGACAGAAAACCTGTATGTGTCGCTACCGTCAGGACATCCGCTGGCTGGCAAGCGTCATGTTTGTTTTTCTGACTTTGCCGGAGAAACATTCCTTGTGCTTGACGGAATTGGCTTTTGGAAGGACATCTATGAGCAGAGCATTCCTGATGTTCGCTCCATTGTACAGCGCGATCGTGAGGTGTTTTTGCAGCTTATACGAAGCTCAGACATTCTTTGTTTTACGACTGACGCTCCCCAAAACCGCTACCATCCAGAGGAGCGAGTTTCGATACCGCTGTCAGACGTCAGTGCACATGCTACCTTCTATCTTGTGGCACTCGCGGGAGCCACAAGCATGGTTCAAGAGATTTTCCAATGGATACGACCATCGAGCTAGACTAATCTCTCAGATGACGAGACGAGCAGCTCACCCGACGAATAACTCAGCTCACGAGAAGAACAGCTCACCCGACGAATAATTCACCAGACGAGACGTATATCTCACGGGGCTGTTAACCGTTTTCTTAACCATGGGTGCTTTTCACCAACGGCAACACTGCAATTCTGGAACGCAGGTGTCCAAGCATACATCCCACGCATACTAAATGCTGAAATATGCATAGTCCGTCCCCTTATTGCGCGCACATACTATACGCAAGTAAAACCAGCTCAAACGAAGCTGGCTCAAAGTACCCGTAACGTGGGTGTGGGCGAAAGGATGAACTATGGCATACATGAGCAGAAGAGCATTTATTGGACTTTCGTCCACCCTTGCAGCGGGAACTGTCTTTGGTCTTGGGGCTTGTTCCGCACCGAGCGCAAACTCTGCCAACTCTCAGCAGCAGACGTCTGCTACAGAAGCATCTCAAGCGGAAGCTTCAGGCTCTGCCTCGAGTTCTGTTGCTTCTCTCACTGCACCATCACAAGCACTTTCATTTGATGTTGAAGCTGGTAAAGTTACCCTTTCTAACGGTGTGGAGATGCCTACCTACGGAATTGGCACCTATATTCTCACCCCTGAACAGGCAGCAGAAAGCGTGTTTTGGGCAATTGAGGCAGGAGCTCGCTTGATTGATACCGCAGCTGCATACAACAACGAAGAAGGCGTTGGTCAAGGTATTGCTCGCGCCATTGATGCGGGTCTTGTCCAGCGAGAAGAGCTCTTTGTCACCACAAAGCTCTGGAACAACGGCTACAGCGAAGATGGTGTCAACGGAGCACTCGAGCGCCTTGGTCTTGATTATGTTGATTTGCTTTTTGTGCATCAGGCCATGGGCGATTATCTGCATGGATATGAAATTGTTCTTCAAGCTATGGAGGAAGAAAAGACCCGCAGCGTTGGTCTTTCAAACCATACAAACGCCCAGTTTGTGGAGGTAATCTCTGCACTTGGTGTTGCTCCTCAGGTGGCTCAATATGAGTGTCATCCACATTTGCAGCGTCACGCTGCCCAAGGGTTTCTCGCTCAATACGAAACGCAACTTGAGAGCTGGTTTCCTCTGGGTGGAAAAGGCAACACGCAGGTATTTCTCGAAGATGAGACCATCTTAGGCATCGCACAAGCTCACAACAAGAGTGCAGCTCAGATCATTGAGCGATGGCATCTGCAAGAAGGACGCGTTATTATGCCCGGCTCTCACAATCAAGATCATATCCGAGAAAACACCGCGCTCTTTGACTTCTCGCTCAGTGATGATGAAATGGCTTCGATTCGCTCACTTGACCAAAACAGCGCCTACTATGGGATGGTGGGTTCGATGAGCCAAGATGTGCTCGAGAGCTTTGGTGACTATACGTTTGAGGCGTGAGGGCCTTCTCTTACGAGTGAGAAACCTCAGTCTAACTACCGAAACTCCAGCACCCTATTCATGAGCTATTCGTAGTATGAAGTCTGGTGCTACACTGTGCCACGAATACGCGTGGCACAAGAGATTGCCAATGCATCTCTGTGTGGCGCCGGGATAAGCATGTGAAATACGAATAGGTGTATGACATGAGTAAAACTGATGCGATAAACCAGCTGTCGGAAGCTCTCCTATCAGCTGACGCCATAGTTCTCGGAGCTGGAGCGGGACTCTCGACCGCAGCTGGTCTTAGCTATGCTGGCAAGCGTTTTGAGCAATACTTCGCCGATTTTATCGAGCGCTATCACTTTACAGACATGTACTCAGCAGGCTTTTATCCCTTTTCCACGCTTGAAGAGCAGTGGGCGTATTGGAGTCGCCACATTTGGTTCAACCGCTACGAGCCAGCTCCCAAAGACACCTACCTTCAGCTGCGCCAGCTCATGGGCGATAAGAACTTCTTTGTGATAACCACCAACGTGGACCATCAGTTTCAACTCGCAGGTTTTCCAAAAGAACGCCTCTTTTATACGCAAGGCGACTATGGTTTGTGGCAGTGCAGTGAGCCTTGCCATGCCAATACCTACGACAACTACGAGACGGTCAAGCGCATGATTGAAGAACAGCACGATATGCGCATTCCCACAGAGCTTGTGCCGCATTGTCCCAACTGTGGCAAACCCATGGCCATGAACCTTCGTGCAGATGAGGCCTTTGTAGAAGATGACGGTTGGCACAAGGCTGCTGAGCGTTACCAAAGCTTTATGGCTGAACAGAGTACGGGTAAGGTGCTCTACCTCGAGCTTGGGGTTGGCGCCAATACACCTAGCATTATCAAGTATCCGTTTTGGCGGCGTACCTTGAGCAATCCCCAAGCAAGCTATGCGTGCGTTAACAAGGGCGAGGCATGGGCACCTGCAGAGATTCGTGAGCGCTCGATTACGATTGATGACGACATAGACCACGTTGTGCGAAGCCTACTGTCACACAACTGATGTGACCATGAGACATTCTGAAGCGATTGGAAATACAAGTCATGAGTGACGCACGTAGCGAAAACTTAAGCGAGAATACAAGCGACGATACAGGAGAGACTTCATACAAGAACACAGGTGACAACACGGGCGACCACACAAACAAGAGCGCGAGCAACAACACTAGCGACAATATAAGCGACAATCAGTCTCCTATCATAGACTTTGCCCACAGCCGCAAGACCCAGCTACAAAAGCACGATCACCTTGTTCGTGGCGTTGCGGCAGATGGCATGATACGAGCTATCGCCATGAGTGGGCGTGAAACCGTTGAGGCCGCACACGCAAACCACAACACCAGTCCAGTGGTCAGCGCCGCTCTTGGTCGCACCATGATGGCAGCGCAGATGATGGCTGCCATGTTTAAGAGTCCCGATGAGCTTCTCACCCTGCAGATAAAAGGCGATGGTCCTATTCGCGCGATAACGGTTACGGCAAACAATCTCGGGCACGTCAAGGGCTTTGCCGCTTATCCCAATGTCTGGCTTCCCCTCAATGACAAAGGAAAGCTCGACGTTGGTACTGGTATTGGAAAGGGAACACTTACCGTTATTCGAGACCTACCGGGAACTACCCCCTATTCAAGCCAAACAGAGCTGGTGTCAGGCGAGATTGGCGACGACCTCGCTGCCTACTTCACATTAAGCGACCAAACGCCAACATCGGTGGGCGTGGGGGTTCTCGTTAATCCTGATACTACCATTCGCCAAGCTGGTGGGTTTATCGTCCAGCTCATGCCCGACTACGAACCCTACATCGTGGACGACCTAGAGAAGAAACTCGAGAGCATACGTTCTGTCACGCAGATGCTCGAAGACGGGATGACTCCACACGATATACTCCAGCACATTTTGGGAGAGTTTGAGTACAAAGAGCTCGAGGTCTCCCCCGCTGCCTTTCATTGCGGTTGCAACAAAGAGCGAGCTTCTCGAGCAACTCTTGCGTTGGGCTCTGATGTTATTCGAGACATGATTAGTCAAGGAGAAACTGCCGAGGTTCACTGTCACTTTTGTGGAAAAGACCACCGCCTTTCTCCCGCCGAGCTCCAAGAACTCCTTGATAGCTCTGAGCGCTTATAATTAAGGTCATGGATACGACAAACAACAGCTCTCATGCACAACACAACAGGCAGCTTCGCTTGGCAATTGAGCGCCTCACTTACGGACCTGATGCCAT
>JAFUCQ010000128.1 GCA_017459605.1 Atopobiaceae bacterium | reverse complement strand
TTCTGTTATTATAACACCATAGCACCATAGCCATAACTATTTTGAGAAATCTTGTCAAGCTCCACATGAAATACAAAAAAACCAGCTCGCAAGCTGGTTTCTTATAAGCATATATGTCTGTGTTTCTAAAGATTCGTGGTGGTAAATCCTAAAGACGGGTTTGCGATGTCCATCAATGACAACATGGACATGTTGAATGTTCGGCTTAAATTTACGGTTGCTGACTCGGTGAGAGTGGCTGATAGAACGTCCAGCAACTGCGTGCTTGCCACAAATGGCACATACTTTTGACATGACACAAACCTCCGTTAGCGCAGGCGCGCGTGCGGCCGCGCTCCCATTTACACAAAGCTGGTCAACTATAACACAGCTAAGCCCATAATCAAGGCTGCAATGAATTTAAGAGATGCATTAGAATGGATTCGAATGTGACTATGGCTTAAAGGAGCCACGAATATGAACATAATTCTCATCGTAGATGATGATACGACGAGTCTGAAACTTGCTAAGGGAATCCTCGATCAAGAGTACCGTATTGCTACGGCTAACTCTGGTCCCATGGTGCTGAAGTATCTCGAGAACAACATCCCAGACCTCATCCTGCTTGATATCAATATGCCTGGCATGGATGGTTTTGAAGTCATGGAAGCCTTGCGTTCTGATCCAGACTGCGAGGGTATTCCCGTTATCTTTTTGACAGCAAGTCAAGATCCCTCAATTGAGGCGCAATGTCTTGAGTCGGGTGCCCTCGACTTTGTAGGAAAGCCTTTTGTTCCTGCAGTATTGAAGAGCCGCGTCCGTCGTGTTCTTGAGCTCTATGGGTATAGAAACCAACTTGAGACCATGGTAGCAACGCAGGCAGAAGAGCTGGTAACGCGTGCAGAGCGCATCAATAGAATGCAAGAGTCCATCATTGTTGGCATGGCAAACTTGATTGAGCTGCGCGATAACAATACGGGTCGTCACGTCAAAAATACCCAAACCTATGTGCGCATGATTTGTGAAGAACTCCTTGAAAAAAAGCTCTACTCAGATGTGCTCACCAAAGAATATGCCGACAACACCATTAAGGCAGCGCCACTTCACGACGTTGGGAAAATCAAAATCTCAGACACCATCCTCAACAAACCGGGAAAGCTTACTCCCGAGGAGTTTGAAGTGATTAAGCTCCATACGGTTTACGGTGGTGAGATTGTTGAAGACCTCTTGGGCGATGTAGAAGAACCTGACTATCTCAAGGTTGCTCACGATATCGCGCTGTATCATCACGAGCGCTGGGATGGTACGGGATATCCCACACAAATCTCTGGAGAAGAGATTCCTTTGTGTGCGCGCATCATGTCGGTGGCAGATGTTTTTGATGCCCTCTACGAGGAGCGTGTCTACAAAAAAGGAATACGTCCTGCAAAAAAAGCACTTCAAATTATCGAGGAAGGGGTGGGCACGCAGTTTGACCCCACCATATCATCGCTGTTTTTGATGATGGAAGATAAACTTACAGAATACCTTGGTGAGCGACATGACGGATCTGATGAAGAGGTATCCGCAGACGAATAAGCACACATAAGGACACAATGCCACATGAGAGGCATTGGACAGGCAGAGGAGCTGAATGGATAGGAAAAAGCGAGAGCGCCTTAAGCGGCGCGAGTCTCTTATTGTTATTGCCTTTACAATCTTCTCGGTCTTTCTTGCGTATGTGTCTACCACCTTGGGCTGGACCGCGCTGTTTATCCCACTCATGTTTGGTGAGGTGGGTTTTGCGTGGTG
>JAFUCQ010000127.1 GCA_017459605.1 Atopobiaceae bacterium | reverse complement strand
TTCACATTTGTTCTGTCGCACTATCTCAACCTCACTGGAGCATGTCTTGGTTTTTCGTGCTTGGAACAGCTGCACTGCTGTGGTTTTGGCCAAAACTCAGCCGAGGGCGCCTTCTTGCTTTTGGCGGAGCTTCACTTGCTTTGCTTGGTCTGTTGTTCTTTTCGTGGCGCTATGGGGCACCTGCGCGTATTTGTGTGCTTGATGTTGGACAGGGTGATGCCATCCTTATACAGGATGGTGCCCACTGTACGCTTGTCGATGCAGGCCCAGATGACGCACTCGCACGTGCTCTCTTTCGCAAAAAAGTATTCCACATAGATACCGTCATTCTGACTCACCTGCACAGTGACCACTACGCTGGTCTTGCGAGCTTAAAACACCGCGTAATGATTGATAGGGTAGTGGTCGCTCAAGGAGTGCGAGAAAGAGCAGATGCAGCACTTGTGACAGAGTTATCACAGCAATGTCGCTTGGGCGTCGACGAGATAGCCCGAGGCGATCAGCTGAGTTGTGGCAACTTCAATCTTGTGAGCCTTTGGCCACCAGACGAGGTGGATGGCTCTAAAAATGAGGATTCAATTTGTTTGTTAGCGAGCTACGACTCTCATGATATGAGCATGAATGCCCTGCTGACTGGAGATGCGGAAAGCGACACGTTGTCGCATATTGTCTCTGCTGGAGTTCTCGACGAGGTAGACATGCTCAAACTGGGACACCACGGATCTGAAGCCTCGATTACGCGTGAGCTCTTGGAAGCGCTTAACGTTCGGCTTGCTGTCGCTTCTGCAGGTCGTGGCAATTCATTTGGACATCCCTCACAAAGATGCAGACACGAGGTCATATCTTTTGGGGCTCAGTTCATGTGTACGTCTGAGCTTGGTGACATTGAGGTGCGGCCAGACAAAAGTTCACTCAGGATTTTGTATTCACGCCCAGCTTTATTACAGAGCCATGCTTTGCTTCCCAGACGCATACAAACTCAGTTCAATGTCTCTTTCGCAAAATGCTTGTATTCGAACGGCTCTGCTCTGTGGTGTCGGCGTATGATAGGGCAGACCAACAGAAGGAGAACAATCGATGGCCGCCAATCTACTCAGCGCGTATCTTGTACTTGGAGAAAATGAACTCAAGCGAAACGTGAGTATCCAGCGCCTCAAGAATCGCCTTGGTGATTCTGAGACCCTTGCGTTTAGTTTGAGTGAGTTTGATGCTGCAGGCAAAATTGATGTCAATGAATTGTGGTCGCTGCTCAATCAGTGGGGATTTGATGCATCTGTGCGAGGAGTCTTTATCTATAACGCAGATAAACTGAGCAAAGAAGCATCAGACATCATTGTCGAATATCTCGACAACCCTGATCCAGATCTTGTCATGCTGCTCATTGCAGACAAGTTTGATAAGCGCAGGCTGTTGTACAAAAAGCTTACGTCAATCGCTCCAAGCGCGCTTATCGACTGCAAGCAACCCGACGATCGAGAGCTGCCCAAACTAGCCCAACAACTAGCACAATCCTATGGGCTTCATCTGGTGGGACCAGCCGCACAAGAGCTGGTGAGTCGTGTGGGAAGCTCAACGCTTCAGCTCGACAATCAGCTCAGACAGCTATCAAATATCGCTCATAGCACACACGCTGCTCTTGATGCAACAGGAATGATTCCAATGAGCGTTGAGCAGATTCGCTCGCAGGTTAAACGAGTGGCTGAGGTAAAGCCATGGCCGTTTCTTGATGCTGTGTGTGCTCGGAGTTTTTCGCTCGTCTCAGAACAGCTTGCCTTCTTTGATTTAAGCAGTGCCGTCTATGGTCTTCATTCATTGTTGATCGGGCGTATTAGAGAACTCATCTGCGTTAAGTCGTGCGCCGAGCGAGGAGAGCTTATGAAAGCTGCATCTGAACTCAATAAGCAGGAGTGGATTATCAACAAATACGCTAACTGGACTCGTTCGTGGACGATGGCTGAGCTTGAGGAAGCGCTGATTGGTGGATGTGGCTGTGAGCGTGCACTTAAGGGCTCTCAAGACAGCGAAAACAGCTTTATCAGCTGGGTAGCTCAGATGTGTGGTGTTAAGCACTGAGCTTTGCTCGTTGAGCGCGGTGCCAGTTAGGGAGATGGGTAGAAAAAGAGCCCCAGCATGCACACTGAGGCTCCAAAAGCGCACAAAAGACGAGCCCATAAACGCAGCGCTGAAAGATTGAGCTTATACGCTTAGAAAATGGGCTCGACACAGGTAATAGGAGTGCAGCTGAACCTTTAAGCTTGAATGCTGTTGGCGAGCTTCTGGACACCGCTCTTGCGCTTGCCAGCTTGATTCTTGTGGATGATGCCCTTAGAGGCAGCCTTGTCAAGCAGGCGGCATGCCTTGTTTGCAGCTTCCTGAGCGGCTGCTGCATCCTGAGCGTCAACGGCAGTGCGAACACGCTTAACGGCAGTCTTGAGCTCGGAGCGGACAGCCTTGTTGCGCATGCGCGCCTTCTCGTTGGTCTTGATGCGCTTCTTTTGAGACTTAATGTTTGCCACAGGTCGTTCCTTTCAAAATCTGTTCTTGAGACCTCATGGGGACTGAGGGTCAACTTTGGAAGTATAGCACCAAACGCCTCTAATGCGCTATTATCTTTGGCATGCCTAGTAATGACACAGAACACATACGCAACTTTTCAGTTGTTGCCCATATCGATCCTGGGAAGTCCACCATATCAGATCGCATCCTCGAGCTGACAAATACGGTTGAGGAGCGAGATATGGAGGCTCAGCTTCTTGACACGATGGATATCGAGCGTGAGCGAGGCATTACCATCAAAAGTAATGCGGTTCGCGTTATGTATGAAGCTAATGACGGCCAGACCTATCAATTCAATCTTATTGACACGCCGGGACACGTGGACTTTACCTACGAGGTATCACGCTCGTTGGCTGCCTGTGAAGGTGCCATTTTGGTGGTCGATGCAACACAGGGCGTCGAGGCGCAAACGGTATCAAATGCGCTTCTCGCCATGAATGCGAACCTTGATATTGTCCCCGCAATCAACAAAATAGACCTTCCAAGCGCACAGCCCGATGTCGTTCGTCAACAAATTGAAGATGTTCTTGCGATTCCTGCCGATGATGCCGTTTGTGTGTCGGGTAAAACAGGGCAAGGTATCCACGATTTGCTCGAGAGCATTGTGTTTTTGGTTTCTCCACCACAAGGTGATGCTCAAGCTCCGCTCAAGGCGCTCATTCTTGATTCTTATTTTGATGCCTATCGCGGAGTGGTAGCTACTGTTCGTGTCTTTGATGGACGCATCTCTAAGGGCAAAAACCTCAAGCTCATGGCAGCAGACGAGGAGTTTTTGGTAGATGACTGTGGCGTGCGTCGTCCGCTTGAAACCTCCCTTCCTGAGCTTGGAGTTGGAGAGGTTGGCTATGTGGTAACGGGCCTCAAAGACCCAGCGTTGGTGCGCCCCGGAGATACCATGACCGAGTCTGCCAATCCCTGCTCAGAGCCGTGTCCGGGCTATCACGAAGCAAAACCGATGGTCTTTACGGGACTGTTTCCGGTTGATAACAAAGACTACGAAGATTTGCGCGATGCTCTTGAAAAGCTCAAGGTTAACGATCCATCCATCATGTGGGAGCCCGAGACAAGCGTGGCGCTTGGTTTTGGTTTTCGCGTAGGCTTTTTGGGGCTGCTTCACATGGAGGTTGTCAAAGAGCGTCTTGAGCGCGAGTTTGACCTCGACCTTATCGCCACGAGCCCAAGCGTTGACTATCACGTCTTTACCAACGATGGCCAGATGCTTGCCATCAAGAGCCCGCAGGATCTGCCCGATATCACGCGCATCAAGCACATCGAGGAGCCCTATCTCAAAGCAAAGATTATTGTGCCCCCGGAGTATGTGGGTGCCGTCATTCAACTGGTTATTGACCACCGTGGTATCCAAAATGACATGGTTTATCTCAGCGAAACCTCTGTTGAGATGCACTTTGATATTCCGCTTGCAGAGCTCATCTTAGATTTCTTTGACCAGCTCAAGAGCAGAACGAAAGGCTATGCCTCGCTCGATTATGAGTTTGATGATTACCGTGCGAGCGATTTGGTTAAGCTCGACATACTGCTTGCTGGAGAAGATGTCGATGCGCTGTCCTTTATTGTGCATAAAGACAAGGCGTACCAGCTTGGACGCGGTCTTTGCGATAAGCTCAAAGAACTCATTCCGCGCCAGCAGTTTGAGGTTCCCATCCAAGGTGCGGTGGGCGGAAAAATTATCAGTCGCTCAACGGTGAAAGCTGTACGAAAAGACGTGCTTGCCAAGTGCTACGGTGGTGACATCTCGCGTAAACGCAAGCTCTTGGAGAAGCAAAAAGAAGGCAAAAAGCGCATGAAGCAGATTGGTACAGTAGAAGTACCTCAGGAGGCCTTCTTGGCGGTACTCAAGGTAGACGACGACTAATGACTGACACATTGTCTCCACGAGAGCTCTTGCGCAGCTTTGGGCCTGCAGCAGAGCTCTCTCACGATTTATCTCCCTTTGCTTTAGGTGGGTATCCAGCAACATCATCGTTAGCTGAGCTCTTTGAATCGCAGCCCTTTTTAATGGCACCCATGGCAGGTGTGTCTGATGCTGCGTATCGTTTGATGGCGCGGGCTGGCGGGGCGGCTTTGGCATATACCGAGATGGTGTCGGTTGCAGGCATTCACTACTCCGGGTCAAAAACATGGGAGCTCGCACTGCCAGCAGCCGACGAACCTGACATAGCGGTTCAGCTCTTTGGGAGAGACCCAAGCCAGTTTGAAGAGGCAGCTGCTGCGGTGCGTGAGCGTCTTGGCGACAAGTTGGCGCTTATCGACATCAACATGGCATGTCCTGTACCCAAAGTGGTGAGAAAAGGGGAGGGTTCTGCCTTGTTGGATGAACCCGAGCGTGCAGCAGACATCGTGCGTGCGTGTTTGCGCGCAGCTGGCGTTCCTGTCACTGTCAAGATGCGCCTTGGAAGACGACCAGATGCGATTGTGGCGCCAGATTTTGCTCGCGCTCTTGAAGCTGCGGGCGCTCATGCGCTAGCAGTACACGGACGCAGTGCTTCTCAGCTGTATCGAGGACAGGCCGACTGGGATGCTATCGCTCAGGTGGTAGACGCTGTCGACATCCCCGTTATTGCATCAGGCGATGTCTTTACTGCTCAAACTGCCTGTGACATCCTTGAGCACACGGGGGCTGCCGCTGCCTTTATTGCGCGAGGAAGCTACGGCACGCCATGGATATTTCGCCACGCCCAGACACTGCGCTCAGGTCATGTGCCTCAAGCTGTGAGCCTTGATGTAAGGATTGCTGCCTTTGAGTTGCACCTTCGCTTACTTGAGGCAACGCACGCACACATGGCACGTGCGCGTAGCTTAGCGGGCTGGTATTTCAAGGGTATTCCTCATGCAGCCGACTTCAGAAGAGATGCGATGGAGTGTTCCAGCCTGAGTGATTTTCTCGCTTTGGTGGCACAGGTACGCGAGCGACTTTGTCGCTGGGAGACAGAACATGGCAGTCTCAATGTGGGATAAGCTCGCAGATCGACTGCATGCTCAATCGGTAGCGGCACTCTACCTGCATATTCCTTTTTGCAAAAGCAAATGCTTCTACTGCGATTTCTCGTCATGGGCAACCACCACGGGAGACCCTGTCATGAAGCACTACACCAAAGCGCTCATGCAACAAGTCGATGAGCTCGCAGCAGCAGGCTTTCTCGATAGCTGTGAGACTGCCTACATTGGCGGCGGAACACCAACGCTGTTAGGCGAGGGGCTTTTCAGTCTTGCTGCTCAGGTGAGAAGCGTATGTCTGCAGCTGCACGAGTTTTCGTCTGAAGCAAATCCAGAGTCACTCACACCTGATTTAGCAGGGCTTCTTGCTGATGGGGGAGTAACTCGCCTGTCGCTCGGGGTTCAGAGCTTTGTTGATGCTGAGCTTGCTGCTTTGGGTCGCATTCATACCTCCGAGCATGCGCGAGCTGCGATAAGGAGTGCTGCTGATGCCAAGCTTGATGTATCGCTTGACTTCATGTGTGCTATTCCTGAGCAAACTGATGAGAGTTGGAAAGAAAGCTTGGAGCAGTTTCTTGCCTGTGGTATCGATCACGTCAGTGTGTATCCTCTGCAAATTGAGGAGAACACCGTCTTTGGGCAGAGATATGAAGAGAGAGACCCTGCGTGGCATGACCAAGACATACAAGCTGCCCGTATGCTTCAGGCTCAAAAGCAACTTGCTGAGGCAGGATTTGAGCGCTATGAGGTTGCAAGCTATGCAAGAAATGACAAAGCGTGCCAGCATAACAGGGCATATTGGACGACAAAGCCCTATCTTGGTTTGGGGACATCGGCTGCAAGCATGCTGACACACGAGGGCTATGAGCGCTTCTGTCAGTTGGCGCCTCAGCTTGAGCGTGCTCCTCACGATACAGCACGGGTGCGCCTTGTCTGCATGAGTTCTCGCGAGGCTATCGCTCGCGGCGCGTCTCTAGCCGAGCTTGACTTTGAGCTTGAGTTTCTGAGTAAAACTGAAGCCGCAGCAGAAGACCTCATGTTGGCAGCGCGAACTATAGCAGGCATCACCGATGAGCTCTACGAGCATGCAGGCAGCTGCATTGACAAAGGCCGCCTTGAGCAGAGCTTTGAGACCTTGCTTAAAGATGGGCTTTTGGAGCGCAGGGAGGCGGCCTACATTCCCACGGAGCGCGGTTGGCTTGTGGGAAATGAGCTCTACGGAGCGCTCTGGGGCCTTGCGTCTGAGGACTAGCTGTCTCCTTGGGCTGATGTGGCGCTGCACCTTCTTCACATCTTCTAGCTGGGCTTTTCTCATCTGAGTCTTACGCTCTTGGTGGTTTGTCTGTGTGCATCTGTTAACGGAGGTGAATTTCCATTCATTTTGGAGCATAGTTGTAAGGACATGGGTGCCTGACGAGGCCAAGATCCATAGATTGGAGACCACATGTACGACATCCCCTCACAGCAAGACCTTAAGTACCTATCGTTGCTCTCTGAGCAGTTCCCCACCACGCAAGCAGTGTTTAGCGAAATTATCAACCTGCAAGCGATTCTCAATCTCCCCAAAGCAACAGAACACTTTATGAGCGACATCCACGGCGAGCATGAGGCATTTATCCACATCCTCAATAACTGCTCAGGCGTTATTCGCGAGCGTGTGGCAAGCACGTTCTCGGATGTGCTCACTCCAGAAGAACAAGCCGACTTATGCACCCTCATTTACTATCCTCGCGAGAAACTCCAGCGTATCCGTGAGGCTCATCTCGACACCCCAACGTGGTATCGAGACACACTCCACCAGATGGTTCGTTTGGCTCGACTTTTGTCAAACAACTACACCCGCTCCAAGGTGAGAAAAGCCATGCCCGTTGAGTATGCCTACATCATCGACGAGCTTTTGCATGAGGCGGGCATCAAAAACATGAGCCGCCACAACTATCACGTGCGCATCCTTGAGTCAATTTTGGAGACGGGCTCTGAAGCAGACTTTATCATGTCGCTGGCTGCTCTTATCAAGCGCCTCGCCGTTGACCATCTCCACATTGTGGGTGACATCTACGACCGCGGGCCTCACGCTGATCGTATTGTCGATTCTCTCATGCGCCATCACTCGATTGATATTCAGTGGGGAAACCACGATATCTTGTGGATGGGAGCAGCAGCCGGCTCTGAGGCGTGTATCGCAAACGTTATTCGCAACAATGTTCGCTACAACCTCCTTGAGATTCTCGAGAGTGCCTATGGTATTTCCCTGCGTGAGCTGGCACTGTTTGCTGATAAGTACTACAACAGCGAGACAAAAGAATCGCCTATGGAAAAGGCGATTACCCGTATTTTGTTCAAACTCGAGGGTCAGATTATCAAGCGCAGACCTGAGTTTGATATGGCAGACCGTCTGCTGCTCGACAAGGTTGATTTGGAGAACAAGACAGTCAACATTGACGGCGTTGATTGGGAGCTATCTTCGGTGGAGTTTCCAACGGTCGATCCAGACGATCCTTACACCCTCACTCCAGAAGAGCGAGAGGTTATGGATGGCTTGGTTCGCTCGTTCCTCGATTCTGAGCGACTCCAACGACACATTGACTTTTTGTATGACCACGGATCGATGTATCTCGTTGCCAACGATAACCTGCTCTTCCACGGCTGCTTGCCCATGAACGAAGATGGCACTTTCCGCATGGTGCAATGTGCCAAGGGTTCCATGCGCTCTGGTAGGAATTACTTCGACTTTTGCGAAAGAATTGCTCGTCGTGCATGGCACCACCGAGACGAAGAGCGCCTCGACTGGATGTGGTATCTGTGGTGCGGCAAGCTCTCGCCTCTGTCAGGTCGTGTTGTCAAGACCTTTGAGCGCTCGGTTGTGGCTGATAAAGCGAGCTGGGAAGAGCCGCGTGATGCTTACTGGGAGCTCACCGTCTCAGAAAAGACCTGCAACGATGTGCTTGCTGAGTTTGGAGTACGCTCGGGTGGACACATCATCAATGGTCACACCCCCATTAAGCTCAAGAAGGGCGAAAAACCCATCCGCGGTGGCGGAAAGCTCTTGGTCATTGACGGTGGTTTCTGCAATGCCTACCACGAAAAGACGGGTATCGCAGGCTTTACTCTCATCACCGACTCTGAAGGTATGCGCTTAAAATCGCACCTCCCCTTCAAAGATGTCGAGGCGGCACTCGATGAAAATGCTGATATTGAGAGCAACACGTCAATCATCGAGAAGGAGGAGCGCTCACTTCTTATTTCTGATACCGATACGGGTGCTCAGATTCGCGAGCAAATTACTGACCTCAAGGCACTGCTTGAGGCGTATCGGTCTGGTGAACTGAAAGAACACGAAGAGCATTAGGAACGATGGAGATTCGTCGAGCGACACAAGACGATGTTGAGAGCCTCGAGCACTTGCTGTTGCAGGTGCTCGAGGTACACCATGCGGGACGTCCCGATTTGTTCAAGCCAAACTCACGCAAGTACACTCGCGGCGAGCTCGAGCTTATCATTGCCGATGACACGCGCCCGATTTTTGTTTTGGATGACGACATTCACGGTGTTGTTGCCTACGCCTTTTGCATACTCGAGGAGATTACCAACGACAACGTGCGCTGCCCAAGAAAAAGTATCTATATTGATGACTTGTGTGTGGATGAAGCCGTGCGCGGTCATGGATTTGGAACTCAGCTCTACGAGTACGTGCGAGACTATGCACGCTCTTTGGGGATGGATGCCATAACGCTCAATGTTTGGAGTCTCAATACGGATGCCTTGAGGTTTTATGAGCATCTGGGTTTGAAACCCTATCGCATCAACATGGAAGAGCTTTTGTCATAAGCCCAAGCCCATAGCCCATAGCCCATAGGCCCAAACCCTTAGGTTCAAGCCCATAGGCCCAAACCCTTAGGTTCAAGCCCATAGGCCCAAGCCCATAGGCCATAAGCCCATAGGCCCAAGCCCATAGGCCATAAGCCCATAGGCCATAAGCCCAAGCGGCATTTCTCAGGGTATTTTGAGAATTGAAGAGGCAACTCTTGGGTATCCTCTGATAAGTAATCTTTAGAGGCTCGCTTTTGAGCATTGAGACTCAAAAGCCGAAAGGCGATGAATATGAACGAGAAAAAGACCCGCCAGTCGATGATTCTCTACGCCATTTTGGCGCTCGCTCTCATGTATGCACTGAACTGGGTGCTGGTGCCACAGATTAGCAGTGCTTCAATAACTGATGTGAGCTATTCAGAGTTTCTCGACAAGGTTGAGGGCGGCGATGTCAAAAAAGTGCAGCTCAACACCGATTCAGACAAGATTTTGTTCACAACGGGTGAAGGTGAGAGCGAGCAAACATTCAGGACGAATCGTTTTCCCAACGACATGAGTTTGGTTGATAAGCTCTCTGATGCCAAGGTTGATTTCAATGCAGAGATTCCCGATAGAAGCCAAGCTGCATGGCAGGCTATTATCTTTAGCTACATTTTGCCACTTGGTCTCATTTTTGGTGGCGGTTACCTGCTTAATCGCCAACTCAGAAAGTCTATGGGCGATGACTCGATGACCTTTGGCGGAGGGCTTGGTGGTCTTGGCAAAAGCGGTGCCAAAATCGTTGCGCAAAAAGAGACAGGCATTACCTTTAAAGATGTTGCTGGCCAAGATGAGGCAAAGGATTCCTTGGCCGAGCTTGTTGGTTTTCTCGAGAACCCCGGGCGCTATGCAGAGATTGGCGCAAAGCTGCCGCGCGGCGCCCTGCTCGTAGGCCCTCCCGGAACGGGCAAGACCTTGCTTGCTAAGGCGGTTGCCGGAGAGGCAAAGGTACCCTTCTTTCAAATTAGTGGTTCAGAGTTTGTTGAGATGTTTGTGGGCCGTGGTGCTGCTAAGGTTCGCGACCTGTTCAAACAGGCAAATGAGAAGGCACCGTGCATTGTCTTTATCGACGAGATTGACACGGTGGGTAAACGCCGCGATGCAGGTCTCAATACCAATGATGAGCGCGAGCAAACCTTAAACCAGTTGCTCACCGAGATGGATGGCTTCGACAACCACAAGGGCATCGTTGTCTTGGGAGCTACGAACCGCCCCGATTCGCTCGATCCAGCTCTTTTGCGTCCTGGTCGCTTTGACCGGCGTATTCCCGTTGAGCTGCCAGACCTGACTGGTCGCACAGCTATCCTGAAGCTCCACGCCAACGATGTAAAAATGCAAGGTGATATTGACTTAGATGTCATCGCACGCTCGACTCCGGGAGCCTCTGGAGCAGACCTTGCCAACATCATCAACGAGGCAGCCCTTCGTGCTGTACGCATGGGCAGAAACCGCGTGACCCAAGAAGACATTCAAGCATCGATTGAAGTTGTTATAGCCGGTGAGCAGCGCAAAAGCACCGTACTCTCTGAGCATGAGAAGAAGGTTGTTGCGTATCATGAGATTGGCCACGCT
>JAFUCQ010000126.1 GCA_017459605.1 Atopobiaceae bacterium | reverse complement strand
CCTGCAGGAATGCGGCGTCGACTACGTATGTGTTTCCTCATGAACATCTACTATCACCTTTGATCTGAATTACATTGCACAGCATACCCTCCTCGCCCTCCTATCTACACGAAACCGAATGTCAGGCGCTTGTCTTCGACGCGACCCTTAAATTGCAAGTTTAACGATACAGCTCCTAAACCTACAAAACCATGCCTCGCTCGGTGAGCGCTTAGGTTTTTCTTAGATGTCGGTAGACTCGGCCTGCTCGGCGCCTTCGGTGTCTCACTTCTGCCCGCATCCGAGCTTGGTCTGACCTACAAACTGGATCGTGTGCGCACGAACAAGGGGGATGCGACGCCGCAGGCTATTGGTGGCTGCGGAATCGCACCACAGCTCGAATCTGTTGCGCTAGATTCGCGCTTCAACCTCTGCGGTGTAATAACAACAAATTGTGCCCCCCTTGAGGGGGGCACAATTGGTGGTTTGCTGAGACCTATCCTGCGCTTTTATTGTTGGGTATACAAATTGTGTCCCCCTTGAGGGGGGCACAATTTTGGAATTGATATATGAACCCTCGACAGGGGGATATTCTTGATTCGCGCCAGCTCTGTTTAGTTCCTACTCACCCTGTGAGTTCGCGTTCGCCCGGTTGGGTTCGCGTTCGCTCTATTGGCTCGCGCCAGCTCTGTTACTCCGCACTCGTCCTGTTTGGCTCGCAGCTACTCACTCATGTAGTCTTTGAGCTTGGCACTCCTGCTCGGATGGCGAAGCTTTGCCAAAGTTTTGCTCTCAATCTGGCGAATACGTTCACGCGTAACACCAAACTCACGACCCACCTCTTCGAGCGTGCGTGGATGACCATCTTCGAGACCAAAGCGCAGTCGAATAACCTTACGCTCACGGTCAGCCAAGCCCTCGAGCACTTGATTGAGCTGCTCACGAAGCATCGAGTCGCTCGCTGCCTCGGGAGGAGCCACCGCCTGAGAGTCTTCAATAAAGTCACCGAGCTGCGAATCCTCTTCTTCACCAATGGGAGTCTCAAGACTCACAGGCTCTTGGCTAATCTTTTGAATCTCAAGTACACGCTCGGCTGTCATGCCCATCTCTTCTGCAATTTCTTCAGGAGTGGGCTCACGACCTAAATCTTGCAAAAGCTGACGCTGTACGCGCACCAGCTTGTTGATGGTCTCCACCATGTGAACCGGAATACGAATGGTACGCGCTTGGTCTGCAATAGCGCGGGTAATCGCTTGGCGAATCCACCATGTTGCATAGGTTGAGAACTTAAAACCCTTGGTGTAGTCAAACTTCTCGACAGCACGGATGAGGCCGAGATTTCCCTCTTGAATGAGGTCGAGGAAGAGCATACCGCGGCCAACATAGCGCTTGGCAATTGACACCACAAGACGTAGGTTAGCGCTGATGAGATTTTGCTTGGCCTGAAGTCCAAGCTGCTCAATACGGGTAAGACGACGCTGTTCCGCACGAGTGAGGTCAATCTCTCCTGCCTCAAAGGCTTCGAGCTTATCGGTAGCTTCTGTACCTGCCTCAATCTTCATTGCAAGGTTAACTTCTTCAGAAGCCGTCAAAAGATCAACCTTGCCAATCTCCTTGAGATACATGCGAACAGGATCTCCCGTAAGCATAACCGTACCAGCACCATCTTGGCGCCTACGAGCACGAGAACTACCCCGGCGCGTGTTTTTGCGCTTGGGCGTTGCCGCCAGCTCAGCACTTGCAGCTTTAGCTGTACGAATGTCTTCGTCTTCTTCGCTTTCATCGTCAAGATTTACATCAAGATCAGCATCGTCGTCGACAGGATCAACGTCTGCAAGCTCATCATCATCGTCTGACATGCCCGCAACAGATTTGAGAGCTAACTCAAGATGGTCATCTCCAGCGGAGTGAATATCAACACCCTGAGACCTTAATGACTCATAGATGTCATTGAGCTCATCTGAATCAACATCAAGCTCAACAAGGGCAAGCTGAATGTCATCTTCGCTCACGCTTCCATTTTGACTTGATGATTTTTCGACCAGTGTTGTAACAACCGCTTTGAGTTCCTTGGGAAGTTTGGGTTCTGAGGACTTCTTTTTCGATGCCACAGTGCTCCATTCCTATCCTATGCTCGCCAACTTCTTTTTGAGCCGACCAAATACCCGCGGGCACATCCACGCACTCAGGCACCATGCCCTATGTGCATATCAGCTATCGGCACACAAGTTTATCTATGTTACCCAATTTTTAGGAATTATTACTCGAACTTAGCTTCTTTTCCAAATAAATCACTTTCTTTTGAAGCTCAGTTGCTTGCTTGAGCAAAGCATCGGGACTCTCAATTGAATGATTGTCCATCTGATGGCGAAGTACCCTTATTTGGCGTCGAGCAGATGCAAGCTCAGCAGTGAGCAATTCAAACTCAGCAAGTTCTTGCACATCCTCACGGGCATCGCTTTTAAGACGCGCTGTGTGTTGTGCCGAGGCAAGAATGAGCTGCGCATCTGCACATACCGATTCAGCAGCCTGAACAAGTTCACTCGGAGCTGTTCCACGCGCCGTTTTGAACATCGCGTCTGCCATAGCTTTGTGGCGAGAATCAACCCAATACAGCTCAGAGAAGCGCGCCTCATACTGGCGCATCACATCCGGAGAGCGAGCGATGAGCGCGAGAAGCTCACGTTCTGCTGCAAGTTGGTTTCTGTCATCGAGTGATAAGGCACTCTCATCATATCCCCCCACACCTGAAGGCAGCTGGGATGGCTGCCCTGTCTGCGATGCCTGTCCTTGATACGTCTGCTGACCGCCATACGCCTGCTGCCCTGCATAAGCCGACTGTCCGCCATACCCCTGCTGTCCTGCATGGACAGGCGCAGAGCCCTGCTGATATCTCCCCTGCTGATAGCGAGAAGAACGTTGCTGTGACAGAGTCTGGGGGTAGTTGTTTTGTCCATCCTGATTCACAATGGGAGCTTCTCGGATCTTCTTGCGAGTCTGTGCAAAGTCCATACCAAGCGCATCAGCTAGACGGCTGGCATAATCATCAAGCACCACTGAGTTTTTGAGCGGAGCCAATAAACTCACCAGCTCATTGAAAGCAGCAACACGCCTTCCGGGCACCGACAAATCGTAGCTTGCCAGTCGCTTTTCAAACACAAAATCGAGCAGTGGCTGTGCATGCTCAACATGTGCTCGCAAAGCATCAATTCCTCGCTGGGCAATAAAGTCTGCCGGATCAAGTCCGTCAGGCAATACCACGCAGAGCATGGAAGCTTCGGTTTTGTCGATATATCTCAGAGCCGACTCTGCTGCCTTTTGACCTGCTGCATCGCCATCAAACATATACACAATAGTTCGCGCAAAGCGAGACAAAAGCTTAAGGTGTTGTTCGGTAAGAGCAGTCCCTAATGTAGCTACCACGTTAGTCATCCCTGCTTCATGCAGCGAAATAACATCGGTGTAGCCCTCAACCACCACTGCCCGCTGCTCGAGCACGATGCTGTCTTTAGCTCGGTCAAAGCCAAAGAGCTTGGTCGACTTTTGAAACAGGCGGGTTTCTCGGCTGTTGAGATACTTGGGCTGACCATCACCCAAAATGCGGCCACCAAAAGCGATACAGCGACCTTGCTCATCAGTAATAGGAAACATGGCACGGTCGTAAAAGCGGTCGAGCAACTGACCGTTTCTCTCCCCAGCAAGATCTGCACCCAGAATCTCTTGATTGGTAAAGCCAGCCTGTCTCAGCTCTCGAACTAAACTTCCCTGCCCCGGAGAAAAACCGAGCTTCCACTTTTTGCAAATCTCAGAGCCAAAGCCGCGTCCAGAAAGATAGCGTCTGCAGGCATCGGCTCCATCGCTTTTACCGCGTAAAAGCATGCGATTGTAGTAGTCTCGCGCAAACTCAAGCGCCTCAACCAAACGATTGCGCTTGGGTCCGCGCGCCTGTGAGCGTACCTCGTGAAGCTCGATGCCAGCACGGTCTGCTAAGTAGCGTATGGCATCAGGAAAATCGAGCTGTTCTCGCTCCATGACGTACTTAAATAAGTCGCCGCCTTTGTGACAGCTAAAGCAATACCACAGTCCCGTAGAAGGATTGATATGAAATGACGCAGTCTTTTCTTGATGAAACGGGCAGCAGCCCCAAAAATCAGAGGAGCCTCTGCCCTGACGGAGAAGAACGGTCTCGCTCACGAGACTTAAAAAGTCGGTTGATCGACGTACGAGCTCACGTTCCTCTTCGTTGATCACGTTATCACCATGCCCTCAGATCCCAAATAACGCTCTGTCCATGCAATGTTAGCAAGTACGGTGCGCTCGAGCTCTTCAAGTGACGAAAAACTTTTAGCCGCCCTCAGCCACTCGATAAAAACAACCTCAAGGGCACTCTCGTAAATATCCCCAGAAAAACCGATGAGGTTTGCCTCGAGAAAGGCATCGCGCGGACCAGAAAAACTCCGTGGGGCACCAACATTGATGGCTGCAGGCCACAAGCGATTATCAATATGCACAAAGCCTGCGTACACGCCTTCGTGAGGCATGCACAAGCGCTCAAGACACGCTACGTTTGCCGTAGGAAAGCCCATACCTGAGCCTTCTCCACGCCCGTGCTCAACGCAACCGCGTACAAAGTGAGGGCGCCCTAAGAGCTTCCATGCTTGAGAAAGATTGCCATGCGACAAAAGCGTACGTATCCAAGTTGCCGTAATTGCCTGATCATCGTGCTCAAGCAGGTGAACAGGATGCACTTCAAAGCCAAGTTCGCGACCAAGCTCTGCCAGAGTTTCGGTGTTTCCTGAGTTCTTTACTCCAAAGCGAAAATCTTCTCCCACATGAATTGACACGGGTTGCATGTGATCAAAGAGGAAATCTTTGACAAACACATCGGGCTTGCACATACGAAGCTCATCATTAAAGGTCAAAGCGAGAATGGCATCTGGCTCACAGGCTGCCAAGTGGCGCAGTCGATCTTCTTGTACCAGCAGGCGCTTTGCGGGTACCACGTTGGGAATCGCCTCATCAGGATCTGGTGAAAACGTGACCACCACCAAAGGACAACCAAGCTGGCGAGCATCGGCTTTTGCCTGTGCGATAAGCTCTTGGTGTCCAAGGTGAACCCCATCAAAAGCTCCAATAACCAATACCGCTTTGTCTCCCGCATGTTTGGGTGCTTGCTCGCTGAGACGCCATATGGTGCCTGAGTGGAGCGTGTGGCCGTCTGGTAGTTCTGGGCCTGGCATAAGCGCTCGTTTTGCTGCCTCAAACGCAAGCTCGCGCGTCAGCGGACCAAGTGGTGTCATTGGATTTTGGGGACCTCCCATACGCAGCAGGTCACTCATCGATTCATTCATAGCCTCACTCCTACGATGGGCTCAGCAAAGTTAACTTTTGTACGAAGTCGCCTGCCATCAACCTGCCAGATACCTATCAGACCGTCTGGCGATAGCATGCTGAGCAGAGATTCCTGCTCATAGCTCGTAGTATTTCGCAGACTTCTACCACAGCGCACATCAGCAAGCTGGCTCTCATTCAGCTCAAGCTGCGGGTATCCCAATACCTCAACGGGATTGAGCGCATGAGCCTTAACACAAGCAAGGGCATCGCGCTCAAGCTGCTCAAGGCTCACGCAATCAGACAACTCAATTGAGCCTGAGCTTGTGCGCCTTAAGGTCTCCACGTGGGCACCACAGGCAAGGTCATTTCCAGCGTCACGGGCAATTGAGCGGATGTAGCAACCCTTTGAGACCAAAAAGTGACAATCCCATGCGGGCTTTTCCCCTTTTTCAATACCGAGCAACTCTGCCTCGTAGATGCTTACCTCTCGAGACTCTAGCTCGACTTCTTTTCCTTCTCGAGCTAACTCATAAGCGCGTTTGCCGCCCTTTGATATTGCCGAGAATTGCGGGGGAAGCTGGAGGTGCGTTCCTCTGCGCGAATGCAGATAGACCGTTGCAAACTCTGAATTGGCTATCCGCTCATCGCAGGGAGCCTCTAGGACTGTCTTGCCATCTGCATCATCTGTGTCGGTTGCACTGCCAAAGCGTATGCGCACGTCATAGCTTTTTTGCTCAAGGGTCAAAAGTCCAAGAAGCCTCGTTGCATGGCCAAGTCCTAGCACCAACACCCCCGAGGCTGCCGGATCAAGGGTGCCAGCATGTCCTACCCGCTTTTGTCCTAAAGCACGCCTCACCCGCGAAACAACATCATGCGAGGTCATTCCGCAGGGTTTATCAACAGCAATTAACGCATTAATGTTTGGAGTTTTGGCTCGGCTCAATCGATCTCCAATTTGGGAAACGCACGGGTATCACCAGATAGGTCGCCTGCACGAACGAGCTCTTGAAGACGCGGAAGCAACTCGGTGAGTATCTCTTCGATGGTTGACTCACGCGTAAAGCCAGCAGCCGCCTTGTGTCCGCCACCACCAAACTCGCGGGCAACACCGCTCACATCGAGTTTGCCTTTAGAGCGCAAATTTGCCCGTACCGAGCCGTCGGGGCGCTCTTTCAAAACAAGACACACCTCGCTTCCGGCAACCGAGCGCACAACGTCGATGAGGCCATCGCACTCCTCACTTTGAGCGCCTGTTGCCTCGAGGTCTGCGAGGCGCACAAAGCTGTAGGCAATTCGCCCTTGCTCAGTGGTTAAGATGCGACCCATAACAATTGCCTCAAGATGGAGGTACTCAATGCGGTCACTCTGGTAGACGTGATAGGCAATCTCATCAGGACGAGCACCCGCCGCAACCAAACGGCTTGCCACCTCAAACGCCTCAACGTCGGAGTTTTGGAACTGAAAACGCCCCGTGTCAGTGGCTACCGCACAATACAAACAGGTGGCAATAGCAGGGGTAATCTCAAAGCCAAGATGCTCTGCAAACTCGGTGATAAGAACACCGGTGGCTGCTGCCTCTGTGCGCGTGAGCATAACGTCGCCAAAGGGCGTATCTGTTGGGTGGTGGTCAAACACGATAACGTGGGCAGCGCGCTTCATGACCTCCTCGCCATCGCGCATTCGACTGGGCGACGGCAGGTCAACCGCAATAAAGAGCTCAGGTGACTCCGTATAGTTGCAGGCAGGGATAAGCCTGTCTGCTCCGGGCAAGAAACGAAGAACGCGCGGTACAGGTGCATCGTCTGCCAAAAGATTGCTTATCTGCTTTTCTGGCCAGCGGTCTTTGATAAGCATTCCCATTGCCAAACCTGAACCCAGCGCATCTCCATCTGGGTCAGTGTGTGCGCAAATAGCAATGCTTTGTGCCTGTTCAATAAAGGGAAGCATTCGCTCAAACAAAAGCTCTTGAGTCAGCTCGTTATCACTCATAACTCGTCCTCCTCAGGGGTGCCCACATCAGGCTCGGTGCGTTCAAGCGCCTCAAAAGCTTCATCGGACTCGATGGGGTATCCAAACTCATCTTTTTTAACAGCAGCCGTTGGTGGCACGTCTTGCAAGGCTCGTGCAATACGCTCTGCCTCGTCTGTAGAAGGGTCAATCCTAAACTCGAGGCGAGGTGTGCAATACCAGCCGAGCGCCTTGCCAAAGTGAGAGCGAATGCGACCCGTTGCGCGCTTGAGAGCAGTTTCAACCTCTTCATAGCGCTCAGCATCACAGGTCACATAGGCAATGCAGCGCGAACGATCCGGAGATACGTCGCACGCGGTCACCGTCACCATAGCAAGTGCTGGGTCATGTACCTCGAGCATCATAATGCCAGCAAGCTTCTCTCGCGCAATCTCGTTAAAGCGATGCGCAATATGAGCGTTGCCTCGTCTTTTCATAGCCGCCTACTCTGTACGTGCAACCTCAACGATGGTGTAGCATTCCATGAGGTCGCCAATGTGGAAGTCTTGGAAGTTTTCGAGGCCAAGGCCGCATTCATAGCCGTTGCGCACGCTCTTGACGTCCTCTTTAAAGCGACGCATAGAGGCAAAGTTACCCTCATAGACCACAATGCCGTCGCGCACAAGGCGAACCTGATCATCACGGTTAATTTCACCTTCGATAACCATGCAGCCTGCCGCCACGCCAACCTTTGGCACCTTGAAGGTCTCGCGAACCTCAGCGGTACCGGTGGTGCGCTCTTCTTCGGTGGGCTTGAGCATACCAATGCGAGCTGCATCGATATCTTCAATGGCCTTGTAGATAACACTGTACGTACGAATCTGTACGCTCGCACGCTCGGCAGCTGCACGAGCTTTTGCCTCAGGACGTACACCAAAGCCAATGATGATTGCATTCGATGCGTCGGCAAGCGTGACGTCTGTCTCAGAAATTGCACCAACTGCTGAGTGGATAACGTTGAGGCGAACCTCGCTGGTATCCATCTTATTGAGGGCATCAACGAGAGCCTCAATGGAGCCAACCACATCTGCCTTGATAACAAGATTGAGTTCTTTGGTCTCGGCATCTTCCATAGTCTCAAAGAGATTCTCGAGGGTAACGTGCTTGACCTTGTTTTGCTCTTCGATACGTGCTTTGAGGGAACGCTGCTCAGCCAAATCGCGAGCCTCGCGCTCGTCTTGGAAGACGCGGAACTCATCACCTGCACCGGGCACAGTTGAAAGTCCCAAAATCTCAACAGCGTCGGCAGGACCGGCCTCACTCACTGGATTTCCGTGCTGGTCGAGCATGGCGCGCACGCGACCATAAGCAAGACCTGCCACGAGCGGGTCTCCCACGCGCAAAGTACCGCGGGTCACCAACACGGTTGCTACCGATCCACGACCGCGATCGAGCTTTGACTCGAGCACGTAGCCCGAAGCAAAGGTATCAGGATTTGCCTTGAGTTCAAGAACGTCTGCCTGCAGCAAGACCGTCTCGAGAAGTTCATCGATACCTTGGTTTTTCTTCGCCGAGATATTCACAAACATGTTTGAGCCACCCCACTCTTCGGGGATAACCTCATACTCGGTGAGCATCTGGCGCACGCGGTCTGGATCTGCGTCTTCGCGGTCACACTTGTTGACTGCAACCACAATGGGTACATCTGCCGCACGTGCGTGGTGAATCGACTCGACGGTCTGCGGCATAACACCGTCATCTGCAGCAACGATAAGAATAACGATGTCGGTTACCTTAGCACCACGGGCACGCATGGCCGTAAAGGTTTCGTGTCCGGGGGTATCGATAAAGGTGATGGGACGCCCATCAATCTCAACCTGTGAAGCACCGATGGCCTGCGTGATGCCGCCCGCCTCGCCAGCTGCCACGTGTGTTGCACGAATGGCGTCGAGCAAACTGGTTTTCCCGTGGTCAACGTGTCCCATGACCGTAACTACCGGGGCTCGAGGCTTGAGATCATCGGGATTATCAAAGAAGGTAAATGAGTTTTCTTCCTCTTTGGTCATAATCTGAATGCGGCGACCCAAGTCGTCTGCCACAAGCTCAATGAGATCATCGCTCATCGACTGAGTCATGGTAAGCGGTGTTCCCAACAAGAACAGTCGCTTGATGATGTCATTTGCAGACACCTCCAAGAGCTTGGCGAGGTCTGCCACCGTTGAGTTTTGAGGCACCTTGACCACGTCGAGCATTGAGAGGTCTTGGTCGTTTGCTATTGCAGACTCTACGGCTGCGCGCTCTGCTGCCTCTGCTGCCTGCTGCTTACGGCGTTCCTTGCGGCGCTTGCGGCGACCCGTGCTCTCACGGCTTGCTTCCTCAACTGCAGCACGCGCCTCTTCGAGCACTTGGCTGCGGTTGTACATCTCTGCCTCACGAGCCATGCGACTGTAGCGGTCTTCATCTTGGTTGTCGCGACGATTCTTGCGGCCTTTGTTTCTCCGACCCTGCTCTTTGTCTGGCAATGGCCCCATGTTCATGTCGTCGCGAGAGCGCTTCCTGTCGCGCGGACGCTCGGCATCGCGGCCACGCTCATTATCACGAGAACGGCTGGAATCGCGATACTGCTCAGGCTCTCCTTGAGGCTCAATCTCTACAGAATAGTCTATCTCGACAGCAGCCTGTTCTTCCTGTTTCTCTTGAGCTAAGCGATCCTCTTCTTTTTGCTCAAGAATCTTTTCTTGCGAAGCAATTTGGTCGAGAAGCCCCGACAAAGACGGCACGCTCTTAGGCGCGTTGTCTTTGATGCGATTTCTCTCAGCCTCTTCTGCTGCAAGACGCTCGGCCTCTAAGCGCTCGGCTTCCTCTTTGGCACGGGCAGCTTCTTCTGCGGCCCTGCGCTCTTCTTCAAGGCGACGCTCTTCTTCGCGGCGCTTCTCGGCCTCAATGCGCTCAAGCTCCGCCTGCTTGCGTGCCTCTTCTTCTGCCTTACGTGCAGCTTCTTCTTCGGCTGCGCGCGCAGCCTCGATCTCTGCCGCGCGAGCCTCAAGAATTGGAGCGAGCTTTTTTCGCGCCATATTGACATAGGCGTCCTCAAGGGCAGACGAGGGCGTCTTTGCAGGACTCTTCATTTCCTGGAGGTGGGACAGCATCTCTTTGCTGGTCATCCCAAATTCTTTGGCGAGTTCTGATACACGCGTCTTTGCCATCTGCTAAACCTTCCTCGGGCGCGACTCACATGCTCTACAACCTACGAGACAAACTTCCTAAATGAGCGAATCAGGGTCATCTGATACCTCAGCGGCTTGCAACGCCTCATGGATACCACAGTAGTGAGATCCGGGGCGCGCCTGATTGCGACAACGGATACCATCGGGGTTTACGTACTCACAGAGGTTAGAACCCGTATCTTCTTCTGTAAGGTCAATTGCCTCATCAACCATAGGCAGCCCTTTCAGGATGCCAGCTGCTAGTGTCTCGTTCTTAATGTCGATATGCCATCCGGTTAAGCGTGCCGCAAGGCGAGCATTTTGTCCCTCTTTGCCAATGGCCAGTGACAGCTGATCATCAGGAACAATGACCGTAGCCTGACGCTTTTCTTCATCAATCAGCACGCGATTAACGCGAGCAGGACTCAGGGCACTTGCCACACACTTGCGCGGGTCATCGCTCCACAGAACCACGTCAATACGCTCGCCACGAAGCTCGCCTACCACCGTACGTACGCGCGAACCCTTCGGGCCAACGCAGGCACCAACGGGATCCAAACGGTCATCAATCGAAGACACCGCAACTTTAGAGCGCACACCCGGCTCGCGAGCAACCGAGCGAATCTCAACAACGCCGTCGTAAATCTCGGGAACCTCAAGATCGAACAGTCGGCGAATCAAATCGGGGTGAGTACGACTCACGACAATAGACGGACGTGAGCGCTCACCACGAATGGGCTGGTCTTTAGATCTGGGATCTCGAACATCAACGATGATAGCTTTAATGCGCTGGTTGTGGGCGTAGCGCTCCCCTGTCGGGCGCTCGTTTCTCTCATCTGAGTAGCGACGCTGATCAAAGTGTGGAAGCTCTGCCTCAACACCTTCGCGAATTTTGATGATGGTAAAGTCTGAGGTTGACTGCAGCACGGTACCCGTAATGATGTCTCCAATGCGGTCAGCAAACTCTTCATAGATTTGCTGGCGAGCAGCCTCGCGCACAATGGCGTTGATTTCAGACTTTGCCTGCTGGGCAGCAATACGGCTGGTGTCTTTGGGCGTGATGTCTTTCTCTTCAAACTCAGAGTACTCACCGGTCTCAGGATCTGCCTCACCAACAGGAACCAGCTCGTAGAGGTAGACGCGACCATTAGCGCGGTCAATTGTGACCTTTGCACCATACTCAAGTTTGAGCTTCTCTTTGTAGGTCTTAGCAAGGGACTCCTCAAGGCGCCCAAGTAAGTAGTACTGATCAATGTGCTTCTCTTGGCACAATGCCATTAAAGCTTCCATCATCTCCGATGCCATGGATGTGTGTCCCTTCTTCTCTACTGAGACCTCTTTGCCGAGTTTGACCCAGAATCAAACTCAGGCTTGAGCTTGCATGACTTAATATCTTCAAACGCAAGTGCAATGTGCTCATTGTCAACCTCAAGGCTCACCGTGCCGTCTTCAATACCAAGCAGTGTTCCGGTGAAGCGACGGCGACCCTCTGTTGCATGAGTGGTGAGACTCACACGCTCGCCTGCAAAGCGCTCAAAATCACGAGGACGGCGCAGCGGACGAGAAAGCCCGGGTGAAGAAACCTCGAGCGTATAAGAGCCCGAAATGGGATCGATCTGGTCGAGCACCACCTCAATCCACGCGTTGTGTGCGGCAACCTCATCGAGCGTGATGGGGTTGGCATTCTCATCTGCGTGATCGATACGAACACGCAGCAAGGGCGAGCGGTCAGAGCCCACGAGCTCGACATCGACAATGTCTGCTCCGTGAGATGGTGCCTGCTCCTCAAGCGCTTCTAATACCTGTTCTCGGACATCGCGCGCCACGAGATATCTCCTCTGTTCATAAAAGGGAAGCGGGGCGAAAACGCCACCCCACTTCCCTCAGCTTCCTTACTTGCTTCCTTACTTAATACAGGGATATGTAAGCACAATGTTTAAGAAAGTGCAACTCAAACATCATGTTATACGGTGGTTTTGTGAGCATGCACCACGAGATGTTGTGTGTAGCGGGCTCGTGACGCGCCTCAGTGCCCACCCATTGAACCTTCACACAAACCCAATTCGCTTGTATCTATGCGCCTAAACTAATTACCCAAACCACTGAAACGCTCAAAGAAAGCTTTGAGTTTTTCGATTACTCGCGCCTTCATGTCAGCGTAAGCGTTGGCTGGAGCAAAGCGGCTGGGCTTCTTGGTCATAAGCTTGGTGATGTCGGTTCCGGTCTCTGCGACCTCACCCTCAGCAAATGAGCGAGCGACAAACTCGCGCGTTGCAGCATCATCAAGTCCTTCGTCAGAAATTATCGTCGCAAGCTCTCTTTCTTTTTGCTCGGCGATATATGCCTTCCAATCAGCCGTAATATCTGTACTTGACTCAAGACCATCGATAAAACGTTCGATAAGATCTCGTTTGTTTCTCAGCTCATAGCTCGACGTTATCGCACGCTCAACATCTGCAATGATGAGCTTGTCGGTGCAGTTGCCATCGTGGTATTTCTGAACAAGCATGAGGATGTAGTCAATGTTGATGTCGACCTGTTTCAGAAGTTCAATTTCAAAGACAAGGTCATCATTGATGATGGTTGCCTCTTCCTTGTTTTTGCGCCATTTCTCATAGAGGTCGTGATAGATGCTGCGATAGTCTTGTTCATCACGCACGGGTAGCGGATCTTCTGACGCAAACTCATCAAAGGCACTCAAAACATTGCGCAGCCTCAGGATGGTTCCAAACAAACGGATAAACGCTTTTTCTGCTTCTTCTCCAACAATGAGCTCACCCAGAGGAAACTGCTCACAGAGCTGCTCGAGCCGGGCACAATACTCAACCATGTATTCGGCGTAGGGCTTGAGAAGCACAATGCCTCCTGCATCTTTGTCTCCAAAGAGGCTAATAGCATGGTTGACGCGGTCCTCGAGGTTGCGAAAGCACACAATGTTGCCGTAGGTTTTCACGCTGTTGAGGATGCGGTTGGTGCGGCTGAACGCCTGTATGAGTCCATGGTCTTTCAGGTCTTTGTCCACCCAAAGAGTATTGAGCGTTGTAGCATCAAAACCCGTGAGGAACATATTCACCACGATAACCATGTCCAGCTCACGCTTTTTCAAGCGGTCGGATAAGTCCTTATAGTAGCCCTGAAAACCATCGCTCGATGTATCGAAGGATGAGGCAAACATGGCGTTGTAGTCACAAATTGCATTGCTGAGAAAATCGCGGTCGGGTGTCTCGAGACTCTCAACATCAAAGCTCTCATCAGGAAGAGTTGACTCATCGTCTTCATTAACACCAAAGCTATAGATGACAGCAATCTTGAGCTTTTCTTTCCCACGTGCATCTTGTATGCGCTGAAACGCACGGTAATAGACCTTTGCCATGTCAATTGATGAGCAACACATAATGGAATTGAAACCCATAACACGCTGATCGCCCAGCTTGTAGCCAGAGCTTCGCCGTGTCTTTTGCGCAAAGTGGTCGAGAATATAATTCACGATTACCTGAACGCGGTCTGCTGCCTGATAGGCTCCTTCGCGGTAGATGTCATAGACCTTCTGGTCGGGGAAGTCCTCACACTCTCGGATGGTCTTGATGTAGTCGATTCTAAAAGGCAACACGTTGCCGTCACGGATAGCGTCGACGATGGTATAGGTGTGGAGTTTGTCTCCAAATGCTTGTTCGGTGGTGCGCAGCTTCGGGTTGCCAGACGCACTCGCGTTGTCAGCAAAAATGGGAGTCCCGGTAAATCCAAAGAGATGATAGTTTTTGAAATGCTTGGTTATGGCTTGGTGCATCTCTCCAAACTGGCTTCTATGACACTCGTCGAAGATGATGACAGCATGTGCACTGTAGATGGGGTGAGTCTGATTCTTTTTGATAAAGATGGAGAGCTTCTGAATAGTTGTCACGAGAATGCGGCAATCAGGGTCTGCAAGCTGTCGTGCCAACACTGCTGTTGACTCACTTCCGTCCACCGCGCCTTTTTCAAAACGGTCATACTCTCGCATGGTTTGGTAGTCGAGGTCTTTGCGATCTACCACAAACATGACCTTATCAACACCAGACATGCTGCTTGCTAACTGCGCTGTTTTGAAACTGGTGAGGGTTTTTCCCGAACCTGTTGTGTGCCAAATATAGCCACCAGCTCGAAGAGTTCCGAGCATGCGCTTGTCGTATTCAGACACAAGGATGCGATTTAAGATGCGCTCGGTAGCAACAATTTG
>JAFUCQ010000016.1 GCA_017459605.1 Atopobiaceae bacterium | reverse complement strand
TTGCAAGCTGAGATTTGCTGTTTGTAAAGATGGTCTTTTGGTAGTCGAAGCCATACATCAGGTCTCGACATACATCCAACTTCTCCAAGAACTTTGGGTAGGCGGTAGCTGCTACATCCATATCTCCGTAGTTGGACTGGTCTCGGTTGGTATAGTCTTTCATAGCCTGTTTGAGGGCGCGTGCTATGCCGATATAATCAACTACTAGGCCGCCTTCCTTGCCCTTATACACGCGGTTTACGCGTGCAATGGCCTGCATGAGGTTATGCCCCTTCATGGGCTTGAAGACATACATGGTGGCAAGGCTCGGTACGTCAAAACCGGTAAGCCACATGTCTACGACGATGGCAATCTTCAGTGGGTCATCGTCATTTTTGAATTTGCGCTCCATCTCTTTTTTATGCGTTTTGCCACCGCATACATCAAACCATTCTTCAGGATCTTGATTGCCCATTGTCATAACAACGCCGAGTTTGTCTTTCCACTCGGGACGCAACTCCATCATGCGGTAGTAAATCTTCATAGCGACAGGTCTGCTGTAAGCAACAATAAGTGCCTTACCTGCAAGAATGTCGGAGCGGTTGTTTTCGTAGTGATTAATGATGTCGCGGCATAGGGTATCGATGGTTTCAGGAGCGCCAAATATCGCATCGAGTCCACCTGTGTCACGCTTTGCTTTCTCAACACTCACCTCATTAGCTTGCTCGGCAAATTCGGAGTAGGCGGCATCAAGTTGAGCAAGCTTGTCTTTATCAAGCTTCAATGCCACGACACGACTTTCATAGAAAACGGGTCGGGTAGCGTTGTCTTCTACTGATTGGGTCATGTCATACACGTCAATGTAATTACCAAATATCTCACGGGTATTTTTGTCTTCTGTAGAAATGGGTGTACCAGTAAAACCAATATATGAGGCGTTGGGTAGTGCTTTACGTACGATGCGGGCAGCACCAATAGAGACGTTGCCCTCGGCATCCATGCGCTCTGTTAGGCCGTATTGTCCTCGATGTGCCTCGTCTACCATCACAACAACATTGCTTCTGTCACACAACGGTTCGTCTCCATCCATAAACTTCTGCATGGTTGTAAAGATGATGCCGTTGGCTTCTCGTCCAATGAGCAATGACTTGAGATGCTCTCGGGTCTCAGCTTGTAAAGCAGTTTGTCTCAGGAACGTGGAGCACCTGCTGAACTGGCTATACAACTGGTCGTCGAGGTCGTTTCTGTCGGTGATAACTACAATGGTGGGACTCTCGAGCAACTCCTGCAATAGATGAGCAAAAAACACCATAGAGAGTGATTTTCCCGAGCCTTGTGTGTGCCAAAACACGCCAATCTTGCCGTCTCCTGCTACAGCTTCCACAGCGCGTTGGGCTGCCTTGTTCACACCGAAATACTGGTGATATCCTGCAAGAATCTTGACGACTTTAGTAGAGTCATCGTTGAAGCATACGAAATTCTTGATGATGTCGAGGAGTCGAGCTTTAGGCATCATGCCGTCGAGCATCGTTTTCCATGTTGCTGCTTGTGTATTGGAGTAGTCGCCATTGACGCTCTTCCACGATACGTAGCGATCTTCACTTGCGGTAATGGTGCCAACGCGAGTCTCACTCATGTCACTCATGACGCAGAATACGTTTGGAATGAACATGCTGGGAATCTGCTTCATGTACTGGCGCAATTGTAGATATGCATCAGACGCGTCTGTCTCTTCACGGGATGGCGATTTAGTTCAAAAATAACAAGTGGCATACCATTCACGAACACTATAACGTCTGGTCTTTTCTGTGAGTGCTCAACGAATGTCCACTGGTTCACAACATGAAAAGTGTTGTTCTCGGGATTGTTGTAGTCGAGTAGCAACACGATATCGTCTCGCTCTTCTTTACCGTCATAGAAGTGAACCTCAACACCTGACTGCAAGTAGTCGTTGAAGACTTCATTTTTCTGGTAGAGTCCACCAGCCTCGATATCTGACATCTTGAGTATTGCTTGCTCAATTGCAACAGATGGCAGCTTTGGGTTAATACGTTTGAGGCTGTTTGGAAGGATATCGGGAAGGAATACGTCGCGATAGTCTGATGTGGTTCGAGCAACGTCGGGTCCATGGAGGTATTCGTAGCCATGCTCGTCTCGTAGATGTTCGATGATGACTTGCTCGTAAAAGTCCTCGTTCATGGACAAGTTTATAGTTGCATATCCAAAGTTGACTTTGTTATCGAACATGTTTGGCACCTACTTGATTCGTCCTAACAAGGCGCTGGAAAGAGCCACGCGCAACAAAACCATGATAACAGACCATGAGAACCTACTAATCAGCTGGTAGCTAAGGTTTCATCGTAGTGCTTGTGCAGGCAGAAACGCGAATCATGAGGTGCGAGTGTAGCGCAGACGAAGCGCAAGACCGAAGCAAAAACAAATCCGAAAAGTTGTCTAGCTGAGATTTCAGAAGCTACAGCACTGGTGGCATTTTGCGGGCGTTTCTCATGTTAAGATGCGCTGAACACGTTACAATAACAAAACGACAAGGAAGAAGCCTTTCTTTCTCGGTTTTTTTCGGTATTGTTTATTTGAGTGAGGAATACTATGGGCGATTCTGAAAACATTACTGCAACAGATGCAGAAACACCCTTAGACGAGGGAATCTTTCCCGAGGTAGATGCAGCAGCCAACGCTTCTACTTCTGAGGCTGAGATGGAGTCTCAGCTAAGTGCTGCCATGCCATCAGCTGCTCCGACAGAACTTGACACAGTGTCTGCAACGGAGTCAATGGTTAATCCAGCAACAGAGTCAATGGCTGAGATGGGCTCTGGCTCGACATCGCCATCGTCATCGCCAGCGCCAGCGCCGTCAGTCGCGCCATCGCCAGCGCCGTCATCCGCGCCAGCGCAAGTCACTGATGCTACCTTGGATTCTTTCGACGATCGTCTCGCTGCTCTTGACAGAGCAGAACAAGCAATCGAAAACGCCTTTGCATCAGGCAAGGCTTCTCGCTCTGAAATCACACAGCGAGCACAAGAACACGCAGCGGCGGCCGTTGAGATGGCGGGCATTGCCATGGAATCTGATGAGCTGGCAGACGAAGCCTTGCGCATCAGTATCATCGCCGAGCAGAGCAGCGACAGAGAGCGCTCCAGAGAAGCTCGCAGACGCGCGAAGGAAGCCCGCAAGAAAGCCAATGCAGACCACAAAGAAGCAACAAAATCTGCTCGCGCTGCGTACAACGCAATTCGCTTTAGTGCTCCCAACAAAATGGGATTCATGCGTTTTGTTCAGGTAGTCTTTGCTATCCACATTGTAAGCGTGCTCGTGTGGCTCGTTCTTACCTCTCGCGATGCAATGACCTATGACGTCACTACCATTGTCGACTGGGTGATGGCAGTTCTTGAAGGCGTTGCTTTCTGGATGTTTATCAACCGATACAAGATTGCCCGGCCATTTGTCATAGGCATGGGTGTCTTTGGCCTCGTAGCTCCTGCAATAGTTGATGTTATTGCAGGACGATTTAGTCCCGTCGTCATGAGTAGCAACGGTGTTTTCTACATCTTCTTGATTCTCTACTTCACGTTCTCAAAGCGTGTGAAAGCAACGCTGGTCAATGACCTGTCACAGCAACGGGGAGTCTATCACAACGAGGACTTCCAAATTAACCGCCGTTCGTGGCCGTTCTACCGCAACCTCATCATGTACTTCATTTTGTTCTCGGTGCTGGGTCACTGGATGGAAATGGGCATGTGCCAGTTCATCATCATGGGACTGGTAGAAGGCGAGTACGATCCAACCAACAGTATGCTGTGGCGTGACTGGCTCTATCCGTTCCCCATGGAAGGCGCGGCGGTTGTTATTATTGCGCTCGTGCTCTATCCGTTCTGGCAGTGGTTGAAAAAGAAACTCCCGGGCAAGAAGATTATCTTCGGCTATATCATCAGCTTCTTGGCTGGAGCCCTTCTGTGTTCGCTCATTGAGTTTGGTATGGGCTTGATTGTCAACGCAGACTACTCACTGTGGGACTACCGAGAAAACTTTGGCAACTTTATGGGTCAAATCTGCCTGCAAAACACGATGGCATTTGGTGTTGTGGCGTCCATCATTACGTGGTGGGTCTATCCCATGCTCGAGCGCTTTATCGCTCGTATTCCACGCGACATCATGAACATTGTATTTGTAGTAGTTGCCATCTTTGGTGCCACCATTTGGGCGCTCTATATCATCAATCCCCCCGAGCTGGGTTGGCTCACGGGCAATTTGAACAATGCAGTATCTGCGGCTTCTGATGCGGCATATAATGCAGCACAGAACGCAGCACAGAATGCTGCGACACAACAAGGAGCAGGGATACTTGCGCCGTGGTCGCTTGTATTGGGAGGGCTGCGTTTTTCTGTTCTGTGACAGCCTACGTGGCATAAAGAATAGCGCTGGATGAGTCTGCCAGCATTCACACAAAATGCCTGTGCACCCGTAGGATGCACAGGCATTCTTTGAGTTCACGTGAGCACTTACACCAAGGAAGTCACGTGAGCACTTACACCAAGGAAGTCACGTGAGCACTTACACCAAGAGAGCTCGTGCTCACAGGCACTTGTGTGCTAACCCTTGGAAGGAATGTGTGCTGCAACCAGATCGATTAGGCTGGAGACAGGCATGGTCTGCAGATAGATAGTACCGGGGCCGGTGAGCACGGTGTTGAAGAGGCCTTCTCCACCAAAGACGATATTCTTGGCACCCTTAATGCGATCAACACGCAGGTCAACGCCACTGGTAAAGCCCAAGACATTGCCCGTATCAACAACCATGGATTGTCCGGGTGCTAACTCGTAGCGAACGAGTGAGCCATCGCACTCGATAAATGCCATGCCCTGTCCTGAGAGACGCTGCATGATAAAGCCTTCTCCACCAAAGAAGCCGCCACCGAGCTTCTGATTGAAGTGCACCGAAAGATCGACGCCTATTTCAGAGGCGAGAAATGCACTCTTTTGGGCGATAAAATCCTGACCGGGTTTAATCTCGATGGGCAAGATTTGTCCGGGAAAGCTCGATCCAAAGGCAATTATGCCGTCGCGCTGAGCGGTATAGATGTTTTGGAACATGTTCTCACCAGAAATCATTCTCCCAAACACCTTGCCAATACCGCCGCCACCAGAGGTTTCCATCTGCATGACGGGATCCATCCAAACCATGGAGCCACTCTCGGTCCTCATCTTCTCGCCCTGCTGTAAGTGGCAGACGACCGCTGGATAAGGTTCGCCGACAATTTCGTATTTCATATCTATTCCTTTCGAGTCGGGTTTAGGACGATAGCCTTAGTATAAACATTAAATGATGAAGCTTAGTATAATAACCTCAGCTCAACTTAACGCTCAACTTAATGCCATCAAATACATAGGCTGCCATGTCCTTGCTTGGCTTATAGTACGCATTCGATTGAGCTTTTGTCTCGCAGGACAAATTGTGATATTACGTTGCAAACGACCAGACTTTTGTCTCGCTAGGCGCATGAATCACAACAAGTGGACTACCATTCTCGTAGTTGGGTTTTTACAAGCTGTATGATTCTCGAGATTTGTTTTGCGTTTTTTGGGATGAAATCCACGCTGAGGCGTATAAGAGAACAAACAGATGAAGAAAGCTCTATAACACCAAGATAGTGGGAAAGGAGGAATTAGTGGACGCGCATGAGTTTGAGGATAAACTTCAGCAGCTTCTCGAGCATGACCTTGCAGCTGGGAGCGAGGAGTTTCGCGACGCTCTTTTAGCACGTTGTCTTGCTCTGCTTGACACAGCAGATTCCTCTTCATCAGATGTTCTTGAATACCGTGAGCTTGATGACTCTGAGCTCGAAATGTTAGCTGCTGCTGGCGATGTTTCAGCGTTGAGCGGAGAGCAGCTTTTTTACCACCTACGCATAGATAGTGAGTAGCGGTCAGGCTCTGACATCCAAGCGTTTGTTTGCTCCAATTAACCACTGACACAGAATTCCTCTTCGAAAATGGCTGCCATATATTATTATGGTGAGCTAAAAGAGGGGGTATTATGGGCGCAGATAGTCAGCGTACACATGTACGTGTGCACGAGCATACGCATAATCGGAGTGCTTCACAGGAGTTTGAGAAGCTCTATCGTGAGAGCTATTCGATGGTATACGGATACATACGCTCACGCGTTACCTCGACTGCTGATGCCGAGGACATCGTGGCAGACGCATATCTCAAAGCAGCCCAAGCCTTCAGTCGATTTGATTCTTCGCGGGCAAAGTTTAGTACGTGGGTCATTACTATTGCTCACAACTGCATGATTTCGTACTTCCGCAAGCAACGTCCAACGACTGATTTAGAGAACCTACCCGAATCACTCACTGCTGAACAGGCGCGTGAGGACAGTGTCGATGCACGTATCATAGCGTTACAATTGTTGTCGGTGCTCAATGATGACGAACGAGCTCTGGTGCTCCTCAAGTACCAAGCTGGTATGAGAAATGTCGACATTGCACATGAACTCAATTTGAACGCGTCAACGGTTTCGACAGTACTTGCTCGCGCACTTGCCAAGATGCGTGAAGCGTATGAAAGGACTCTATAATGGCAGATGCTGCTAGTTCGATATTTAATAAAAAAGCAGCAGATAAACTGAGAAGTGCTGATGACCTCGATCGATATGTCCAAGTAACCAATCCGGGTGTGTGGATGGTGCTTATCGCAAGTGTTGCGCTGTTGATTGGTTTGTTTGCGTGGGGCGTTTTCGGATCGGTGACTACGACTATCAATACAATGGGAGTTAGCGTAGGAGACACAACCGTCTGTTTTTTGAATGCCGAGGAAGTCTCGAAAATTCACATTGGAGATGAGACACGCGTTGGTGTGAAACGCCTTGAGGTCAAATCAATATCGGCGATGCCTCTGTCTCGTGCTGAAGCAAAAGAGATTTTAGGGAGCGACTATCTTGCAGAAACGCTCGTTACTGAGAACTGGGAATACTTTGTAACGTTTACGGGCGAAACAGACGGTATTGATTATGGAAAACCCTTCGATATGAGCATAACTGTTGAGCGTGTCGCGCCCATCAGTCTCTTATTGGGAGGCAATGGATAACATGGCAGGAGCTATTCCGAAAGTCCCCCAAGTTATGCAGATGGAGGCGCTGGAATGCGGTGCCGCTTGTCTTACGATGATACTTGCCTATTACGGCAGGTGGGTGCCATTGGAGCAGGTTCGTGCCGACTGCGGTGTATCACGTGACGGCTCAAAGGCATCAAACATTATCAAGGCTGCGCGCTCATATGGTCTTGCGGCAAAAGGCATGAGCTTTTCTGCCGATGCTTTGAGAAGAAAGGGTACCTTTCCGTGCATCGTGTTTTGGAATTTTAATCACTTTGTGGTTGTGAGAGGGTTTCAAGGCAATAACGTTCTTATCAATGATCCTGCCCGCGGTCAGCTAAAAATACCATACTCAGATTTTGAGAATTCGTTCACGGGTATTACGTTGCTCTTTGAAAAGACGGAGAGCTTTGAGATGGGAGGCTCCAAGCCTAATCACTTGAGCTACGTGGGCAAACGTCTTGAAGGATTGGGAGCTTCAATTGCTCTCGTCATGATTGCAGCGAGCATTGTTGCGATTATTGGTATCGCCAATACCTCGCTGGGCAAGCTCTTTATGGATCGCATACTTATTGGTGGTGAGACAGGTTGGATTGTGCCACTGGTTGTTGTGATGATTGTTTTGGCAGTCATTATGGGTGTCGTCTCAATACTCAATGAGATACAGCTCATGCGCATACAGGGAAAAATAGCTGTTGTGAGCTCGTCTCGGTTTATGAATCACCTGTTGCATCTTCCGGTGGGTTTTTACGCACAGCGTATGGTGGGTGATCTTCAGCAGCGACAAACCATGAACGAAACCATAGCGTTTGCTTTGATTGCACAACTTGCTCCCGTGTTAGTGAACATGGTGATGCTCATTTTGTATCTGGTTATCATGCTCAATTACAGTGTGCTGCTTACCGTTGTAGGTTTGGTAACCGTTGTGGCAAATGCCCTTGTTGCTCGCTACATTTCCAAAAAGCGTATCAACGTTTCACGCGCTGCTATGGCAGATGCCGGAAAGCTCTATGCAAGCACCGTGAGCGGCATTCAGATGATTGATACCATCAAAGCTGCAGGTGCCGAGACAGGCTTTTTTGGTCGCTGGTCAGGATACCAAGCAGCTGTCAATGAGGGCGAGGTTCGCACGGCGCGAATCAATGAGTACTTGGGAATGCTTCCGCTCTTTTTGACACAGCTGGCAGACATCGTTGTGCTTGTTTTGGGAATCTGGCTCATTGTTCAGGAACAATTTACACCGGGTATGTTGCTTGCGTTTACCGGCTTTTTGACTGCCTTTATGATGCCGGTCAACGGGATAATTACCTTAGGTCAGATGGTGCAGGAGATGCAGACCCAGATGGAGCGCGTTGAAGATGTCATGCGCTATCCGGTTGATGTACCAGAAGATGAGGATGACGAGTTACCCGTTGAGATAGCCGAGGGTGGACGAGAAAAGCTGCGTGGAGTCGTTGACCTTTGCAACGTGAGCTTTGGCTACTCACCACTTGAGCCACCTTTGATTGAGAATCTGAACTTGCACATGGAGCCGGGTCAGTGGGTGGCACTGGTGGGAGGCTCTGGCTGTGGAAAATCGACCATCGCTAAGCTCGTGAGCTGTTTGTATGACCCATGGGAGGGCGAGGTTCGCTTTGATGGGGTTGTAGCCCGGGATATTCCGCGCTCAATTCTGAGAGGCTCTCTTGCGGTTGTTGACCAAGAAATCGTGACCTTTGACGACACTGTGTCGGATAACGTAAAGCTGTGGGATCAGTCGATCGAAGACTACGAGGTTGTCTTGGCTTGTCGTGATGCAGGTATTCATGACGTGGTGCTGCAGCGTGAAGGCGCCTATTCTTCGCGCATTATGCCAGGTGGTCGTAACTTTTCTGGAGGAGAGCTCCAACGCCTTGAGATTGCCCGCGTCCTTGCACAAGATCCAACGGTCATTATTCTTGATGAGGCAACGAGCGCCCTTGATGCAAAGACCGAAGAAGAAGTCATTCGGCGAATCAGGGAGCGCGGCATTACGTGTATTGTGGTGGCACACCGCCTGTCAACCATTCGTGATTGCGATGAGATTATCGTGCTCGACGATGGCAAGGTAGTCGAGCGAGGCACGCATGCTGAGCTCTTGGCGGCTGATGGTGCTTATGCGGAGTTGGTACGCAATGGCTAGATTCATGGAGTCTCAAATTGAAACGCGCTCACGACTAGACGCAATAAGTACTGAGCGAGCATACGCCGACCTCGCCTCGAGTGTGAGTCCAGATAGCCGAAAGCCTCCCATTACGCTCGACGATGTTGAGCAAGTTGATGGTGCTGCGCGGGCATGTCTCAAATACATGGGGATAGAGCCGGGAATTGTGCCAGAGGGCATAGAAGAGGTGCATGAGCGTCTTGAATGGCTGTGTCGTCCAACGGGTACTATGCGCCGAGAAGTACGCCTTGATGAGGGCTGGCATGTACGTGCCTTTGGTGCTCTGTTAGGACATCTCGATACCGGTGAGACCATCGCTTTGATTCCTCGTGGGTTTCGAGGATATAGCTACCTCGATCCTACTACGGGCACCAGAGTACGGGTGACAAAGCAGGTGGCGCAACGGATAGTGCCTGAGGCAATACTGTTTTATCGGCCATTTCCTGCCAAGGCATGCTCAACAAGTGACATCTTGTCGTTTGTGGTGCATGTGTTTGATAAGAGCGACTACCTTTTTATGGTGCTCATGACACTGGCGGTAAGTGTGGCGGGCCTTGTACCTGCGTGGGCAAATCAGCTTGCATTTGGTGTGGTTGCACCAAGTGGTCAGGTGGGACTCATCCTTCCCATAGCAGCCTTACTCTTGGGTGGGGCTATTGCGACGGTGCTCATGCAGGCGGCTAAAAACCTTGTTATGCAGCGTGTTTCCATCAAGCTTAATGTCTTTACACAAGCCGCTACATTTTCGCGCATCTTGGCATTACCGTCTTCATTTTTCAAGGACTACTCATCAGGTGATTTAGCAACTCGAGTGAACACAGTTGCGATGCTCACCCAGCAATTGGTGTCGATGGTGCTGGGTTCAAGCCTCTCGGCGATTTTCTCGCTCATCTATATCTTCCAGATTGGGGCTTATGTACCAGACCTTGCTTTACCTGCTCTTGCAATTGTGATTGTGCAGGCACTGCTCACCATTTCATCGACCATTGCTACCGTTCGCTATGAGCGACAAACCATGAAGGCATCTGCCAAGCAGTCTGGTGTTGAAACAGCGCTTCTCAACGGGATTCAAAAGATTAAGCTGTCAGGCGCAGAAGATCGGGCGTTTGCCAAGTGGGCACATGGTTATGCGGAGTATGCTCGACCAGCCTACAATCGCCCTGCCTTGGTTCGCGCTCTTCCTGCCCTCGTAACCTTGGTAACTCTTTTTGGAACCATTCTTATCTACTATCTTGCAGCCACACATCATGTGTCATCGGCAAATTTCATGGCGTTTAACGTGGCATTTGGACAAGTCACTGTCGCCATCATGGCAGTAGCTACCGTAGCAGGGCAGGCAGGACAGATTCGCCCCATGCTTGAGATGATAAGCCCCATTATGGAGGCTACGCCAGAGACCGCAGCAGACAAGCCGAGCGTTCAGAGCCTTACGGGCGCTATCGAGATGTCGGGTGTGGCGTTTCGCTATGAAGATAGTGAGGACTACGTTCTTAAAGACCTCAATCTCAAGATTCGCTCTGGTGAGTATGTTGCCCTTGTTGGTGGCAGTGGATGCGGAAAATCTACAATCATGCGCTTGTTGTTAGGCTTTGAGGTGCCCGAGCGCGGCACCATAATGTATGGCCCTCATGATGTCACGAAGGTTGATCTTCGTAGTTTGCGCCAGCATATCGGTGTGGTGATGCAAGATGGACAGCTGTTTATGGGAGACATTGCCTCAAACATCACCATCTCCTCGCCATCTGCCACGCTCGATGATGCGTGGGAGGCAGCAGAACTTGCAGGCATTGCAGATGACATTCGCAAGATGCCCATGGGCATGCAAACCATCGTAACCGAGGGCGGCGGTGGCGTGTCTGGTGGTCAGCGTCAGCGCATTATGATTGCGCGAGCCATTTGTGGGAAGCGCAGAATCTTGATGTTTGATGAGGCTACGAGCGCCCTTGATAACGTGACACAAAAGCATGTGAGCGATTCGCTCGATTTGCTCAAGTGCACCCGCATTGTGGTTGCACACCGCCTGTCAACCGTGCGTCACTGCGACCGCATACTCGTGGTCGACGATGGTCGTATCGCAGAAGAGGGAACCTACGAAGAGCTGATTGAAAAAGACGGGCTCTTTGCTGACTTGGTCAAGCGCCAGCGCCTCGATATCTAGCTGTGATTGGGCGATGAGGCGCTTTGGCTGGGCTGCGCTGATGGGGCTGCGCTGGGCTGATGGGGCTGCGCTGCGCTGATGGGGCTGCGCTGCGCTGATGGGGCTGAGACTACAAGCCAGCTGCGGTGAGAAGGGTGCGCGTGTAGTCGTGCTGGGGGTCTCGGTAGACCGACTGCACATCTCCCTGCTCAACAATACGGCCCTGCTTCATAATCATCACGCGATCGCAGATTTGATACACCACACGCAGGTCATGCGATATAAACAAGATTGAGAGCCCTAAGTTTTTGTGGAGCGAGTCGAGCAGCTCAAGTACCTGCTTTTGAATGGTTACGTCAAGTGCAGAGACCGGCTCGTCTGCAATCAAAAAACGCGGATGGCGCATGAGTGCTGCTGCGATAGAGACGCGCTGGCGCTGACCTCCCGAGAGCTCGTGGGGATAGCGCTCGAGCAACTGCTGAGAAATCTCTACCTGCTCGATGACCTCAGCGATGCGCGCTTTGCGCTCATCTGAGCTCCATGTGCGCTGTGCATCAACCCGAAGGGGCTCCTCGAGCAACCAGCCAATCGTTTTGCTGGGGTTGAGTGAGCTAAACGGATCTTGGAACACCATTTGCGGGCGGTCATATCTGAGAAGCAGTTCACCCGAAAAGTCTCTGATGATGCCGCAGATCGCCTTTGATAGGGTGGTTTTTCCGCAACCTGACTCGCCGCAGAGGCCCATAATTTCGCCTTGTCCAATCTCAAAGCTGACGTCGTGCAAGACCTGCTTCATGGTGCTTTTTTGACCAAAAATCTTGGTGCGGTCGCGATAGCAGACGTTGAGATGGCGAGACACCAGTACAGACTCGCCGATGTCTGCGCCGAGCGTGTACGTACCTGTTGCCGTGTTGTTTGCTTGTTCGCTCACAGCTCCACCTGAGGAATCGCATCAATCAGAGCCTTGGTATAGGCTTCTCGGGGGTTGGTAAACACATCGTGCGTAATACCTGTCTCAATGATTTTTCCCTGCTGCAGCACACTGACGCGATGGCAGAGCTGCTCCACCAAGCTCAGGTCATGACTGATAAAGAGAATGGCAGTACCTTGACTCACGTTAATCTCTTTGAGCAGGTCGATGATTTGGGCTTGAATGGTTACGTCGAGTGCCGTTGTGGGCTCGTCGGCAATGAGGATTTTTGGGTCGCCTATCATGGCT
>JAFUCQ010000125.1 GCA_017459605.1 Atopobiaceae bacterium | reverse complement strand
TGCAAAAGACCTTGGCGCAAAAAGGACACTTGAGCTAACAGATCCCGAAGGTGCCATTTCTACCCTTACAGCATCTCCTGTCGACTACATGGGTCTTGCCATCTCTTTAGGCTCTGAGCCAGAGATTAATCGAGCATTCTACAATTACTACGTGATGGCACATACCTATCTAGGAGACTAGTTGGTTTAATGGCAAATGCCCACCAATAATGCTATAATCCTGAGGTGATTTGTAACAGATTAGAAGGGAAAGTCCCGTGGAGGAGAAAGAGACTTTCATCGAGCCCATCGTTGATGTTGTCGAACTCGATTCAGATGTGATATGTGAAAGTTGTACGACCGAGTGTCAGCATGAGGGTTGTACTGGTCCCAATCAGTTAGAAGAGATTGAGGTTCCTTGATGATATAGAGTACTCAGCGTTTTGAGCAGCATATATAGCTTATTGTTCTTGAAGACGAGAGATGGAACAAATACTCGAACAAAGTAAGCTCGTTTCTTCTGTCTTACCGAGCCAAGCTCTGGGAGAGTCAGAAAAGCTGAGTTTGTATTGCTTACGTATCCCGGTAGAGGAGGGTGAGCTCTGGTATCACAATCTTACCGGGGAGCTGCTCCTTTTGGATTATGCAGATCTTGGGCTGTTTGAGACTGAAGGCAATTTAAAAGATGAGCTCTCCAAACGGTGGTTTTTAGTTCCCAAGCAACATGATGAGAAAAAGCTGGCAGATCAGATTCGTACGGTCAAAGAATTGCTCAAGCCGCAGAAGGGCAATCTCAATCATTACGTAGTATTCACCACGACTGATTGCAATGCCCGCTGCTTTTATTGTTATGAGTTGGGTCGCAGGCGAATGCATATGACAGATGCTGTTGCTCATGATGTTGCAGCATACATTGCAAAGAACTGTGGGGGAAAGCCGGTCAAGATTCTGTGGTTTGGTGGAGAGCCGCTTTTTAACCACCGAGCCATCGATATCATCACAAAAGATCTTGTGGCTGAAGGTGTTGAGTTTACATCGACCATGGCTAGTAATGGTTTTCTGTTTGATGAGGCAATGGTAAAGCAAGCCGTGAGTGAGTGGAATCTGAGCCGCATCCAGATTGCCCTCGACGGCACCGAGGCAATCTACAATCGCAGTAAGGCGTACATTTATCGCGATGGTAGTCCCTTTCAGCGGGTTATGAGCAATATCGGATTGCTCCTTGAGTCTGGTGTGAATGTGAGCATTCGCTTGAATATGGATGCTAAAAATGCGGATGACTTAGACGCCTTGGTAGATGAGCTTGCTCAGAGGTATCAGAAATACACGAACTTGTCGGTCTATGCGGTGCTTTTGAGGGACTTTGGACACTCGATTGGCGAGTTTGAGTCTTGGGAGCAGGCTTTGAGCAGGTACAAAGCCCTTCAAGAACGTCTCATTAACATGAGGATGGGTCATGTCAAATACCTCGAGCGCGACATTCGGTTTAATCAGTGTATGGCAGATAATGATAGTACGTTTACCATTCTTCCCGATGGGCGTGTGGGTAAATGCGAGCATGAAAGCGAAGAAGGTTTCATAGGAAGCATCTATGAGGACTCCTTTGACCAAGATATGATTGGCGCTTGGAAAGAACAACTACGGATACCAGAATGTGATAGCTGCCTGCAGTATCCCACGTGTATCAGGTTAAAGAAGTGTGCCTGGCATGCACATGGATGTACTGAGCATGACCGCGCAGAAATGCGTATCAACCTTACGCAAAAGGTACTCAACGAATACGAAAGATACAAAAGTGGCAAAGTGAAAGAGAGTCTTGTATGAAGCTTATTGATGGTATCGTCCTTACCGAGGTTGCGGGTGACTACGTTGCTGTCCCCACCGGTGAGGCCTCAGAGGTCCTCAGGGGTGTTGTACGGCTCAACAAGACAGGAAAAGACATCTGGGATGGACTTGCTGCTGACTTGAGTTCTCAGCAGGTAGCAGATGCACTCCTGCAGAAGTATGATGGTATAGACGATGAGTCTGCACGTAGCTATGTCGAAGACGTACTCGATAAGCTCAAGCGAGCAGGACTTATAGTGGAGTAGGAAACAATCGTGGATGAGAAGAAGAGAAATATGGCCATTGCTGCGGTGGTTGGCGTTCTGTCTATCGCCGCAATTCTCTTCATAGTGCTTGTACTTGGGCAAACGGGGGTCTCTGATAAGCAGGGTGCTTCTCAGGACAAGACAGTGGTAGAAGCGTCGAAGGATGACAAAGCAGAAGTATCGAAGGATGACAAGGCAGAATCATCATCGTCTGACGCATCCAAAAAAACCGAATCGTCTTCAGCCAAATCAAAAGAGGATTCAAATACGGCTGCTCAATCTGAGAACAAATCCGATGCTGCTGATACCAATACTGAATCTGGGCAAAGACGCCAACGGGATTCTGGTAACAATACGGGCGCTGCTGAAAACGCCGACTCGGCAGTCTCTGGAGAGTCTGCTGCTGGCACGGGACAGGCAAGCGAGACTGCTCCTGCAGGAAACGATGCGAATACTGGGGGAGATGTCAGTCTCGACGTCGACAATTCAGGCGCTGAGTCTGTTCCACGTGACAATCCAAACAGAGAACGTATTCCACGTAATACCCCAGAAACTAATAACAACCCTGGCGTTGTAAATCCTGAGGGCACCCCGCCAAACATCAATGAAAACCCAAGCGACGGCAACGCAGACACGAACCCCGAGCAAGATTACCCTTCTGATACTCAGAACCTCAACAATCTCCAAGGGGAGAACATGTTGCCAGAGATACCCGCTTGATTGTATGGTTAGGGACACGTGTGCTCACGCCATGCGCTTGCTACTACCGTACTGAGGACCACAGGCATGATTGAGTCTTATCGCCTAGCGGAGACAACTATACAGATTGCATCTGATAATCCGCGTCTGCATAAAATGTGTGAGGCTTATCGTTCAAGCGAGACGCCAGACTTTTTTGTACAGGCGAACCCCGAAGATATTGTCTTCGAGCGCGAAAAATCTCAACGGGATGCACAGGCAGAAGGCCGCAGTCCTCATCGCACGAGCAATGCACAGCTCGAGTCTTTGGCGATATACCGTAAGATAGCAGAGCGAATGCCTGCCTTTGATACTGTTTTGTTTCATGGGTCGGCAGTGGCCGTTGACGGTGTGGCCTATGTGTTCACTGCAAAAAGTGGCACGGGAAAGTCAACACATACTCGCCTGTGGTGTGAGCTCCTTGGGGAGCGTGCTGTCATGGTTAATGACGACAAGCCACTCATACGCATTGGAGCTGATGGAGCCACCATTTATGGCACACCGTGGAGCGGAAAGCATCATCTGAGTAGCAATGTCTCAGCACCCTTGAAATCCATTTGCATTTTGAAGCGTGCTTCCAAAAACTGCATCGCCTCCGTGAGTGCCACAGATGCTCTGCTCGACATACTGCGCCAATGCTATCGTCCGGCGGACCCCGAAGCACTGTTGAAGACGTTCTCACTGGTTGATCGTCTTATGCGAAATGTTGAGCTGTATCGCTTGGAGTGCTCTATAGACATAGAAGCAGCACGCATGGCTTATGAGGCGATGCGATGAAGATGAGTATGGAAGAGTACCTTGATACACACGGGTATCTCACGTACAGGACTGCTGGTCGCAGCATGCTGCCACTCCTACACCAGAGTCGAGACCTTGTCACCGTTAAGAAAAAAGGACAAGAGCGGTGCAAGGTGGGCGACGTTGTACTCTACAAGCGCCTTCCCAACGCGTATGTCTTACACAGGGTTATCGAGGTTCTTCCCGATAGCTATGTTATTTTGGGCGATAATTGCATTTCGAAGGAGTGCGGTATTTTGGATACCGATATTTTAGGTGTGATGACCGAGTGCGTTCGTAATGGGAAGCAAGTCCGTGTGAGCCAACCATGGTATCGAGGCTACACGTTCGTGTGGCTTCACACTATCTCTGTGAGGACGCTGGTAAAACGAGCGTGGTGCTGGCTACGTCATAAAGGCGCATGACAAAACTTTTGGAAGGACGTCTGAATGACAACTCAAGCAATCAGGAAAGACAGCTCTGCTACAGATAGCGGTGGCGCCATGGCTGACGGCGCAGCGGGCGGCCCTGCCACAGGCGGCTCTGCCACGGCTGGCGGTGCCACAGGCGGCTCTGCCACAGGCGGTGGCGTCACGGCTGACGGTGCTGCGGCTGGCGGTGCTACAGGTGACGGTGCTGCGGCTGGCGGTGCTACAGGTGACGGTGCTGCGGCTGGCGGTGCTACAGGTGACGGTGCTGCAGACAGCAACATAACCGCCGACTTGGTCTACCTGCTTTCCTGTGCAGTAAATGGGAAAGCCCCTGACGCAGAACTGATCGCTCACATGAATCTCGAGGCCATTTTTGATGCATCGGAGCGACACATGCTGTCAGCTGCTGTTGGCGTGGCTTTGCGACAGGCAGATATTCACAATACAGATTTTGAACGAGCTCAAGTCAGGGCCATCCGAAGGTCGGTTTTACTTGAATCAGATCATGAGATTGTTACGAAGCAGCTTGAGGCTCAAGGCATCTGGCACATGCCCCTCAAAGGTGTGGTAATGCAGCAGCTCTATCCCATCTATGGTATGCGCGAGATGTCCGACCACGACATTCTCTTTGATGCTACCCGAGCAGATGATGTGCGCTCCATCATGGAAAAGCTCGGCTTTACTACGAAAAGCTTTGGAAAATCTCATCACGACGTGTACTACAAAAAGCCCGTGAGTAACTTTGAGATGCACCGGGTAGTGTTTGGTCCTGAGGTCGACAAGCAAGTACGGGCGTACTATCAAGATATAGATAAGCGCCTGCTTGGCAAGGGATGCGAAAAGCACTTAAGCCCAGAAGACTTCTATCTTGTTATGGTTGCCCATGAGCACAAGCACTATACCTTCAAAGGAACAGGGCTTCGCTCGCTGTTAGATATCTATGTGTATCTTCGTGAAGTGAAGCTCGATATGGACTACGTTGTGTCTGAAGCCCACAAGATGGGTCTTGCTGAGTTTGAAAAGACAAACCGCACTCTTGCCAAACGCCTGTTTTCTGGCGGCAAGCTTAGTGAGAAAGACCAAAAGATACTGGACTACATCATGTCGTCAGGTGTCTATGGCACGATAGGAAACCAAGTCAAGTACACCATGGCGTCAAAAGGCTATAGCAAGCTTCGCTATGCACTGAGTCGCTTTTTTGTACCTATTAGCAAAAAGAATGAGAACTACGAAGCGTTTGCTGCATGGTATCCCTTCTTCTACAAGCACAAGCTCTTGCTGCCCGTGTTGCCTTTCTACCGAACCATCCGAGCCCTCAAGAATGGCAAGTTTGCCGCCGAAGCACAAGCAATCATGCGACAAGAGTGACAAGGGGACTGGCGATTTGTCACACGTTCGACCGCGAGAACCGTGACAAGGGGACAGGTTATTTGTCACATTCGAGATAATCACCAACATTAGGTGTGAGATTAGGTTGTCGTTCTCCAAGACTCTAAGAACCCTGTATACCTACTGGTATGCATTCTCTTTTACTTCTGTGTTGCCCGAGAAACCCTGTATACCCATTGGTATACATGGTGTACACATGAATACCTGAGCATTCAATAAAACCACAGGTAGTCTCGGCGCACCTTTATAAATCACCTGAGACTCTGCATACCCATTGGTATACTCCCTCTTTTACTCCTGACAGGTGACAAGGGGACTTGACAGGTGACAAGGGGACTGGCGTTTTGTCACGTGACAGGTGACAAGGGGACTGGCGATTTGTCACGGGCGATTTGTCACGCAGCTCCAACAACTCACGCGCACAGTGTATATGCGGAGGAGTTTTGTGCTCGCTATGATGAATTAATGTAAGCTGAAACTTTATAACTTACTTATACGCGAATTGACCATAGTTCCTGAGCTGGGATTGTTGGGCTTTTTGTTAGAAGTTGTCAGATCTTTGTTATTACGTACTCCGAAACTTTTTTCTCTTTCCTCTTTTTGAACGAGGCTCGCAAAAAATGTCTCTCACAGATGAATCGAGTCCGAAAGGAGGGGAAGTGAGAGGCAAACTAAGGTTCATCGTTGCTTTGTTGTGTGCAGCAGGAGCAGTACTTGCGTGTATTGCGTATGCAGACTCTGCACGGGCACAAGTTATTCGTGAGCGAGATGCCGCGCTTGAGCGCTACGGGGGAGAGCTCGTAACACTTGTTGTGTCCAACGTTGCCTTGGAGACAGGCGACATTGTGTCTCATACGAATGTGTCTGAGAGAGAATGGCTCGCAGATCTTGCACCAGAAGATGCCCTTACCAGCATCGATGAGGTGATTGGCAAGACTGTGAGTATCCCATTAGCAAAGGGTGCGCCTATAACGCAGCTTACCTTTCGAGATGAAGCCCATGTTTTGGATGTGCCTTCAGGACATGTTGCGCTTGCAATACCAGCAAGTGACAGACTCGGAGTGTCAGAGGCCATGGGTATAGGATCGAAGGTTATTGCCTACGAAACGGGGACAGATTCAGCTCATGTGCTTGCACACGATGTGACCATTCTTGGAATGCCCACTCAGCAAACTTCTCTGTCATCTGCAGCGTCAATCACTTTGGCGGTGCTTGCTGAAGATGTTCAGTCCATCCTTGTAGCTTCTTCCAATGCAAACCTACGTCTGGTGATGCCTGCAGATGACCTCGATTTCATACCTGAAAACTCAGACTCTCGCGAAGACAGCACCGAGCGTGTTGAACCTGTTGATGGTGGGGAGCATTCAGAGAAAGGAAACGCACTATGAGAGGCGATAGATGGTTTGTCTGCGCAGATGAACAACACGCACCAATGCTTATCGCAGGTCTGCGGCAGCGCTACCCGCAAGCACTGATTGAGCATGATGCTGATGCGGGCTATATCAGGAATCGCTTGGCAAAAGAGATTCCAGGTGTGTCTTCTGTCCTCGTTGGAGAAGGATGCATGACCTTAGAGCCCATCAATTTGGCAGCAGCCCTTGTTCATGATGGTCATGCTCAAGAGGTTGTATTAGTGATGCGTTCAGCCTCTGGGTCACTGCGCTCTCGAGCGTCGCGAGCTGGAGTGGACAAGGTGATGGATGAATCGGAGTTTCAAGGGTCACAGAACCAGACTTACGAGAAACGGGTTGATGAGGAAGCGTCTCTACGTGAGAAGCTGGGTCATGTTGACACTCGAACTCCGGTTCATCCAATAACCTCTGAACAGCAGATGACAGCTCATGCTATGCACAATACTCCGACGAGTCCTTTACCAAATACAACAACAGTGCATCCAACGCAGCATGTAGCAGCAGAGGAGCTTGATGAAGTTGATGGTCTCGATGAAGCTGCGCTTGCGGTGCATCCCAAAATGCCAGCATTAGTGAAGCGTCTTGGCCTCGAAAGTAAGCATCCCTTATCTGCTCGCCCGGTTCCTCCCGTACCGCAAGCCCCAGTTATTTGTTTTGCATCAGGTCGTGGAGGGGTTGGCAAAACATCAATAGCGACTGTCTCTGCCTGTCTTGCCTCACAGTGGGGTTTGAGCTGCGCCTTTGTTGATCTTGATTTGAGCTTTGGGAATGCCTTTTCTATGTTTGGACAAGATAGCCCGGCAGATCTTTCACAGATTAGTGTTGATAAGAACGATTTTCGAGAATCATGCGCGAGTGCTGCTCGACTTGTCAAAGAGCACGTGAATCTGTGGGGTCCCTGCGAGCGACCTGAGATGGCAGAGGTGGTGGTTCCGCATGTTGCCCAGCTTATAGCTGAGGTTTCGAGTGGTGTCGATCTTGTTATCTGCGACAGCTCTTCTGATTGGGGAGACGAGCTTGCTTGTGCAGCTCAGCTTGCGGATCGTCTCATCTTGGTATCAGATGAGCGTCAGCGCTCATACGCCTCGCTAACTCGGGCGGCAGCACTCGCGGTTCGTCTTGGCGTAGCTCGCACACGCATCGTTCGAGTGACCAACCACTGCGAACAAAAGAGCAAAGGAGACCCTTCATTTTTGCGGGCAGCGGTAGGTCTTGAGACCGCTCGCAGTTACGAGATAGAAGAAGGGGGAGATGAGGTTCGCGAACTCTTGTCACTCGGACACGTCTACCAACTTGCAAGTTCTCAGCTTCCCTTTGCAAACTCAGTGGCTTCATTTTTGGCTCACACCTTGCAGGAGCTTGGCAAACTGCCTGATTCAGAGGCAGCACGAAAAGCTCTCGAAGAGCGCAAGAGCAGTAGAGTCTGGTCGCTGTTTGGCCTCAAAAAGGAGGCGGTATAAGTGTCTGTACTCGAAAGGGTTCTCACACAAGAAGACCTCCATGACGAGCATCTCGCCCCAGAGCGTTTACGGCTTGCCAAACACCACATGAAGGCCGCCTTGGTCGACCGCCTTGGACTCGGAGCCATGGCATCGATGGTACGCGAGCGAACAGAATCTCGTGCACGTTCGGAGCTCGCGGTTGCCTGTCATGCAATTCTCAATACATCAGACTTTGAAGGAGTCTCTGCCTCTGAGAGAAGTGAACTTGTCCAAGAAGTCATCGATGAGATTATTGGACTCGGTCCCTTGCAGCCCCTTATTGACGACGACTCCGTGTCTGAAGTCATGGTCAACGGATGTGACTCTCTCTATTTCGAGCGAGAGGGAGTTTTGTATCCTGCGCGTCGCGTGTTTGAATCGCGCGAGCAAATCTTGATGGTTGTCGATAGGATTCTGTCTCCTTTGGGCAGACGTGTTGATGAGAGCAGCCCTATCGTCAATGCCCGCCTCTCAAACGGTTATCGCGTCAACGTGGTTATTGCTCCTGTTGCTATTGATGGACCCATTGTTACGATTCGAAAGTTTTCAGATCGGATAAGTTCACTTGAGCGTCTGGTCGAACTCAAGAGTCTTCCTTTTTGGTACGCACAGATGCTGAGATGGGCGGTGCAGGCTCGGCAAAACATTGCAGTAGCAGGGGGCACGGGATCGGGTAAAACGACCTTGCTCAACTCCCTGTCTTCTGAAATCAGCCATGCAGAGCGTGTTGTCACGATAGAGGATTCAGCTGAGCTCAAATTTGAGACCCATCCCCATGTGGTACGTCTGGAGTCTCGAGAAGCCTCAATTGAGGGATCGGGAGCAGTTACTATCCGTGATTTGGTAACGAATGCCTTGCGTATGCGCCCCGACCGAATAATCGTGGGAGAAGTTCGAGCAGCTGAATGCATAGACATGCTCCAAGCCATGAATACTGGACATGATGGCTCACTCACCACACTCCATGCAGGAAGTGAACAAGAGGCCATAATGCGCCTCATCATGATGGCTCGTTTGGGTATGGACCTTCCTACCGACATTATCGAAGAGCAGGTATCGACTGCTTTGGACTTCATTGTGATGTCTGCGCGACTGGCTGATGGGAGTCGTGTTGTCTCGCATTGTTCTTTAGTTTTGCGGGCTGAGGATGGGAGCTGTGAGCTCAAAGAATGTGTGAGTTTTGATGCAGCTCAGAGAAGCTGGTCTTTGCAATGTGAACCTGCCTTTATTGAGCAGGCTCTACAACAGGCTTTGATTGATGAAGAGGAGGTTGAGACATGGCGAGCATCTCTCTTGTGATAAGCGCGGTATGTGCAGCTACTTGTGCGTGGATGGTGTTTCCGTCTCAGCAGCAAAGCCTTGCTCTTTCGGGTGCACAGCCTCTCAATCAGTTTATTTTTTCGCTGAGTTCTCGAATCGATAGGACAGCTTTCGCTCGCATCATGGACCAGCGACAACTATGGCCAGAGTTGAATGCAGAGCTTCAGCTCTGGCTCGAGCGGCATGGCATCACGCTTGCGCTCAGCTCGGTCTCACATCTCACGCCCTGTGTGGTTGTGGGGGCAGCTCTTATCGGTGGTGTTATTACCGTGCATCCGCTGGGTTGTGTTGTTGGTGCAGTGGCTACTCTCGTCTGGATGAATGTACGCTCAGAAGCTTTGAGAAGAGCGAGAAGCCAAGCCATGATTGAAGAGATGCCCCGTTTGCTCAGAAGCCTTGCAAACGCTCTGTCCTCTGGTCAAACCTTAACCCAGGCCATTGCTTATGTCGCCTCTCAAAATCAAGGACCTGCATCGGAGGCATTTGCCCGGGCATCCATGCGCCTGAGTTGTGGATCTTCCATTGCTGAGGCCCTAGATGAGTTGGCTGAATCGCTCAGCATTCCCTCTGCTCAAATGCTCGTTAATGCTCTGATGATTTCGCAAAGAACAGGAAGTCCCCTGCATGGCATGCTTAACCGCAGCGCACAACTTGTTGAGCAACAAAGCGAATTTGAACAGATGCTGCTTGTCAAAACTGCTCAAGTGAGACTGTCTGTCCGGGTGGTAGTTGCACTGCCAGCTCTTATGGTTGGCTTTTTGTCCCTCTTTTCAAATGATTTTCGCGCGGGACTTATGAGCATGACAGGTATGGTGTGTCTTCTGTTTGCAGCTGCACTTGATTTCTGTGGGCTTCTCGTAATCAGACGCATGATGAAGGGAGTCCTCGCATGAGATCGTATATCTATCTGGCATGCGTTGCAGTTTTGGCGGCACTTGCAGCTCTGCTTATGAGTTCTCGAGATAGTGGTGTGGTACGTCAATCGTTCAGTATCTGGTACAAACTGGGACTTCATC
>JAFUCQ010000124.1 GCA_017459605.1 Atopobiaceae bacterium | reverse complement strand
AGGCCGCCAAACGCCACGGCTCGTGGGTCGCCTGCAACTGCAAGAAGAAGCGCATTGCCTTCTTCAACAAGTTGAATACGCCCCTCGAGGTCGTGCCGCAGAAGTGACCCGCCGCCTAAAAATCCGAATCGTTGTGACTAGTGTGGCCTCACAGAAGAGTCCTAGTAGGTCATCCCCATAGCAGTGCGTACCTCAGCCAAGGTCACAGCGGCAATCTCTCGTGCTTGCTCATTTCCGCGGTCAATCACACTCTGGAGATAGTCTTTCTGCTCGATAAGCTCTTCTCGGCGTGCGCGAATCTCTGCAAAGCGGTCGTTGACAGCCTCAGTCACCAGCTTCTTCAAAGCACCAGCACCTGCATCGCTAATCTCTGCAGCAATGTCTCGGGGGTCTCTCTCTAAGCACACCGCAGCGGTGCTCAAAAGTCCGTAAATCTCGGGGCGATTCTCTGGGTCATAGGTAATCATTCGTTCTGAGTCACTCTTGCTCTTTTTGATAAGCTTGGCTGTCTCATCTGCAGACATCGAAAGCGAAATAGCGTTGCCGTAACTCTTGGACATCTTGCGTCCATCAAGACCGGGCAAAAGCGGTGTGCTCGTAAGAAGTCCCGCTACCTCAGGAAAGACCTCTGCGTAGCGGTCATTAAAGCGACGAGCAATCGTTCGCGTTTGCTCAATGTGGGGGAGCTGGTCTCGCCCAACTGGAACGATGTTTCCCTTGCAAAAGAGAATATCGCAGGCTTGGTGTACGGGATAGGTGAGCAAAAGCCCCGACAAGGCATGGCCACTGGCTTCCATCTCGGCCTTTACCGTAGGGTTTCTCTGCAGCTCGGCCTCACTCACAAGCGACAAGAAGGGAAGCATCAGTTGGTTGAGCTCGGGAATGGCAGAATGAGTAAATATCATGGTGCGCTCAGGGTCCAGACCACAGGCAAGATAGTCTGCCAGCATATTAAATACATTGTCTGCAATGCCTTGCGTGCTATCGCGATCTGTAATGACTTGGTAGTCTGCTATGACCACATTGGTCTTAACGCCGAGGTCTTGCAGGCGTACACGATCAACAAGGGTTCCAAAGTAATGACCCAAGTGAAGACGACCCGTGGGACGGTCTCCTGTGAGCATGGTATACTTCTGTGGGTTCACAAGAAGGTCTGCATGAATCTCGTCACTGCGTTTTTTTGCAACCTCGTAGCTACCCTCGTTTGGCATGATAGTTTCCTTTCTTATGGAGCGATCGCCGTCCTCTAAAAGTGTTTGCGCACTTAGTTTGTTTGCCGTGCCGATTGTCACCATGCAAGTTTAGCGTTTTAGGGGCGTTCAACATACCTACTACATCTTGTGACATTATCACAAATTTAATACTAAACCTTGTGTTTTTGGCTTGCACTGTCCCAAGATGCGGGGTATAGTATCTTTGCTTGGTCGAGCAGGGTTGCACATATTCGACCACCACCCACATACCACAGCCACACAATCACAAGGTGGCATGAGCCTGAAACGAGGTAACAATGAGAATCATAAAGCGTAATGGTTCGGAGATGGAGTTTGACAAAGAAAAAATCAGCGCCGCTATAACAAAGGCCAATGAGACGGTCGATGTTGAGCAGCGGCTGAGCTATAAGCAAATCGCAGACGCCACCGAGGCTGTTACCGCTGAGTGTGAGCACTGCGGACACACCGTAAGCGTCGAGGAAGTTCAGGACATGGTCGAAGACCAGATTATGGCCAAGGGCGCTTTTGCGGTTGCACGTAACTATATTACCTACCGCTACGTTCAGAACCTCAAGCGCAAAGCCAACACCACTGATGACCGTATCTTGAGCCTCATCGAGTCCACCAACGAGGAAGTCAAGCAGGAAAACTCAAACAAGAACCCCACCGTCGTGAGCGTTCAGCGCGACTACATGGCGGGCGAGGTTT
>JAFUCQ010000123.1 GCA_017459605.1 Atopobiaceae bacterium | reverse complement strand
TATTGATACAACTCTTGTCTTACGCCATCTTTACATATTTAGATATAATCTTTATCTTGCCTTCACTCATGCTATAAAATAGGCGCTACGACGACTCACACAGAAGGGGAACAGAGATGAAGCATCTGTCGAGATTTGTATACATCATGACAAGCATTCTCTTGACTGCCATGCTCGTTGCATGCAGCAACGGCGAAGGAATAGACAACAACGCTGAATCCTCAGTAAGTGCTTCAACAGCCGAGCGAAGCGCCGAGTCCTCGTCCGCAAGCACAAGCGAGCAAAGCACCGAGCCAAGTGCATCGCAAGCCGCTGCAAGTGTGCAAGATCCGCTCAGCCTCTGGAACGACGATGCGCCTCTCAAGAAGAAGCTCATCTCTTTTGTCGAAGATGCAACCAACGAGTCCTCATCCAACTTCATCCCAGTAGAAGACCGTATCGCCACCTTCGATTTTGACGGAACGCTCTTCTGCGAGACCGACCCCAACTATTTTGATTACACACTGCTCGTCCACCGCGTCCTCGAAGACCCTGACTACAAGGACAAAGCCTCAGATTTTGAGAAGTCCGTCGCGGCAAAGATTGTCGATCAAAACGAAAACGGTACAAAATATGAAGAGCTCCCTGTTGAGCATGGACAAGCTGTCGCTTCTTCATTTGAGGGTATGACCATCGACGAGTTCTACAGCTACGTAAGCGAGTTTATGAAAACTCCCATGCCTAGCTATGAGGGCATGCTGCGTGGCGGTGGCTTCTACCTACCCATGGTGCAGGTAGTTGAATACCTGCAGGCAAATGACTTTACCGTGTATATCGTTTCTGGCACCGATCGTCTCATCGTTCGCGGCATCTTCAACGACCCAAGCTGTCCCATCGATTTGCCCCTTGCTCAGATAATTGGCTCCGATGAAGAGCTGGTGGGCTCAGAGCAGGGTGATGAGGATGGTCTGGATTACACCTTTGGTCAGGACGAAGAGCTCGTTCTGGGTGGCGATTTTATCCTCAAAGACCTGAAGCAAAACAAAGTAGCACTCATTCAAAGAGAGATTGCCCAGCAGCCCGTGCTTTCGTTTGGTAATTCCTCAGGTGACTTTGCCATGGATAACTACGCACTGTCAAACTCCAACTACCCTTCGGCTGCCTTCCAGCTGTGCTGCGACGACCTCGAGCGTGAGAACGGCAGTACCGAAAAAGCCCAGTCCATGCTCGAAGAATGCGAGAAAAACGGCTACGTGCCTGTTTCAATGGCAAACGACTGGAAGACCATCTATGGCGATGGCGTCACCTACCTTGGAGGTGCTGAGGAACTCGCCCAAGCTGCGTAAACTCGTATGCAAAACAATTAGTGAATGACTTGAGAGTCAGCGCGAATATCTTCGGGCTGACTCTCACTTTGAGCCATGTTGACCTGTTTCGATTGGTGTGTTGCATTGTCTCAATCAGTAAGCTGGGGCCCAGCAAAGACCTACGCATATGTGACTCTGTCCCAAAGCCCGTTGGCATTCCCAATTATGCTCGGTACAATCACCTTGTCCATAAGCGAATAGCACAGAAACGATAAGGAGTCCCTCATGGAAAAGCGTGTATCAGACTCATTAACCGAGCAGGTTTATATCATCCGTCCGCAGCACATCAACCCGAGCGACCGTCTCTTTGGTGGACAGCTCATGCTCTGGATTGACGAGATGGCAGGTGTCGTGAGCCGCCGTCACTCCAACAGCATTGTGACCACCGCCTCTATCGACAATCTCAACTTCTTAGCTGCAGCCTATCAAGACGACATGATTGTTCTTGTTGGCAAGGTTACCCACGTTGGCAAAACCTCAATGGAGATTCGCGTGGACAGCTATATTGAAGACTACTCGGGCAATCGCACCACCATGAACCGTGCATACGTTGTCATGGTCGCGGTTGATGAGGACGGCCGCCCAACCTCAGTTCCCGGTCTCATACTTGAGACAGACGAGGAACGCGAGGAGTGGGAAGCAGCTGAGCGCCGCAATGCCATCCGCAAAGAGCGCCGTGAGCAGGGCTACTAGGCCACCGCTTTTGCGTATCCGTACCAGCCAATACCTTCGTCGCGCCAGCCAACTTTGACCAGATAGTCACGCTCTCCTGCAGACAGCGTGTAATTATGTGTGCCTGTCTTTGCGTTAGGGTTGTACTGGCGCCACAGGGGTGCTCGACCAACTCCCTCAGCTGAATACCAGCCAATCCCCTCGTCTCGCCAACCAACTCCCACCAGCATTTTTTTCTCGGCAGCACTCGTTGTGTAGTGATGGTCTCCCGCATTTGGGTTGTACAGGCGATATACCGGCGTCTTAGAACTCACCGGGGCATACCAACCAATCCCCTCATAGCGCCAACCGGCTTTCTTGAGTACATCTCGCTCGTACGAACTAGCAGTATAGAAGTGCTCACCGGAATTGGGGTTATACAGGCGATACATGGCGACGGTTTCCTCGGTAATAGTTACCTCCATGCTTACACTCACGTGGCGGTCGCTCATCAGCTGTGCGGTTACTACAACCTTGCCCACCGACAAAGCCTTGAGTCTGCCTGTGGTGGCATCGATACTCGCTACCTTGCTGTTAGAGACTGCCCATACCCAATCGCGTTGCATCACTGGGGTAATGCCATAGCTGGCGGTTCTTCCAAACTTCACAGATGTGGGACCTGTGATGGCAGGGCTACACACACTCACCTGTTTGACGAGCGTCCACTTAGAGGCACCTTCATCAGGTGCTCCCTCTGCACTGCACTCAGCTAACACATTGATGGTGCCCTCAGAGAGTGCCTGAGCGTGACCAAACTCATCGATACTCAACACATTCGGGTCAGAGGAACTAAAGCGAACCGAGCCAACCTCACCGACAACAGAAAAGTCGACCTTTTCTCCAACAATAACAAGGTCAAGGCCATCGATATAGGTCTGAGCGCCTTCAACCGCTCCAAGAGCATTGACCATGCCCCAGCCCGTTTGTTCATCAAAGCCAGTGTCGAGCAAATCGGTGGTGGTTGAATACAAGACGTCACGAGCTTGTGCAGCAGTTAGGTCGGGGTTAGCTGCAAACTCAAGTGCTAACACCGCTGCTACATGAGGTGCTGCCATTGAGGTGCCGCTGAGTGTTCCGTAGCGTCCCCCGTAGAGCGTGCTGTTATATAAATACGTGCTCAATATCTCAACCCCAGGTGCTGAGATGTTTTTGGTCGTCTCCCCTGCTGCGTTGTAATTTGATGAGCCAGACTTGGAGTAACTCCCATCGTCTCCCGCCTGAAGGCTGATAGTGCTCACCACGCTACGATAGTCTCCCGGGTAGTTTTGATACGGTGGTACCGCAGTTGTCGTAGCATTTCCTGCCGAGCACACCGTAAGAATGCCCGCGTTAAATGCCTCATCAATCTTGTCGAGCAGCCCCCAGTCACGATACTTTTCGGGATCTCCCGGCGTTCCCATCGACAGGTTGATGACGCGAATGTTGAACTCGTCTTTATGTTTGATGACGTAGTTGTACGCGCGAATGAGGCTGTTGGTATACGCCCTTCCATCTGCTGCAACCACCTTGATGGGAAGAATCTGCGCGTTGTATGACACGCCACTCACACCAAGCGCATTGTCGCTTACCGCCGAGACAATCCCTGCCACATGAGTGCCATGGCCCGTCAGATCGTCCATCTCATAGTTGGGTTTATCTTCTGCTGAGTTGTAGCTGGTGACAACGTTGGCAGTCAAGTCCTCGTGCGTTATGTCGCAGCCCACATCCATCAAAGCTATGGTCACCGACTTGTTGCCCTTTACGAGCTCCCACGTCTCTGGCAGGTGTAAAGCTTCAAGTGACCACTGATTAGCTGCCAGCGGGTCGTTGACATTTACCGCCTGAGCAAGCAAGTACGCACCAGACTCCTCAGCCGCATGCGCCTCTGCGAGTACATCAACCTTGCTGGCATGTGCTACCAGCCGGAAGAAATCACCAGCGCTCAGGTCACTCATCATTTCAAAGGCGTAATTGGGCTGCGCTTCAACAGCTCCACCAAGCGCGTTGAGCGTGTTTACCACATCCTCAACATCGGCGCCGTTCTCAAGAAATACTTGATACCAGCCGTCCGCAAACTCAAGGGGCTCAGCATCAAGAGAAATGCCCGGTACCCCCGCCAAGAGCACGTCAAAATCGCCAAGCGACAGATCGTCGTTTATGCGAACAAGAACCGTCCCCGCCTCAAAGTTTGCTTCATCGTCAAGCGACAGCGGCTCGAGCGCAGGATTGCCTACCACCTCATCTGCATACGCAAGCTGACCCATGAACACACAGTTAAAAGCCATCAGCAGCCATACACATACGGCAACGAGAAGCACTCGTAACTTGGAGCTTGTATGCTGCTCTACGCCTGTGGTCATCATGTTCTCTCCCGTCATTGACCCCGCACTACGAGCGCTGTGGTTGTGCAAAAAGCGCAACAAGTTCAACGAGCATATCAACCGTACGCTCGAGATTTGTTACCGGAATAAACTCTCGAACACTATGGAAGTTGTACCCACCTGTTGCGAGATTTGGACAAGGAAGTCCTCTAAAGGTGAGCTGTGCGCCATCAGTGCCGCCACGAATTGCCTCGACAACAGGTTCAATACCTGCGCGTCTGTTAGCCTCGAGTGCATTATCGATTAGGAACTGAGCGTCACCAAACTGCTCTGCCATATTACGATACTCGTCTTCAATTTTGAGCTCAACGCTGCCCTCACCATGGCGCTCATTGATAGCTTGGGCAGCATCGCGCATAGCCTGTTTTCTTCGCTCCATTCCCTCAGAGGAAAAATCGCGCAAGATGTAATAGGCAGAAGCCTGTCCCACCGAGCCTTCCATCGTGTGTAGGTGGAAAAAACCCTCATATCCATCGGTGTACTCAGGCTTTTCTTCTTTGGGGAGCTGTGCGTGGAACTCGTGGAGCAACTCAAGCGCATTCACAAGAATGTCCTTGCCAGAGCCGGGATGGTGATTGTTTCCCTTCGTTGCTACAACAGCATCTGCAGCGTTAAAGCACTCATAGGAAAACTGCCCCAGATACTCGCCATCAACGGTATATGCCCACGTGGCGCCAAACTCATTGAGATTCAACAGCGAAGCTCCGTGGCCAATCTCTTCATCTGGAACAAAGGCGACTCGTATCTCAGGGTGTACGAGGGACTTATCTGCCTTGAGGCGAGCAAGCAGCGCCATGATTTCTGCCACGCCAGCTTTGTCATCTGCTGCAAGGAGCGTCGTTCCGTCAGAGCACACAATGTCTTGTCCCACAAAAAGCTCGAGGTCAGGAACCTGCCCTGGGCTTGTCTCAATTGACTCGCCGTTAACAACGCCATGGACAAGATTGCCACCTTCGTAGTGCACCACATGCGGCTTCACATCAGCACCAGGAGCGTCTGGAGCAGAATCAACGTGGGCAATCAAGCCGAGCGGCGGCAGGTCATCACAGTCTTTTGACGCAGGTAGCCCCGCCGTAACGTAGGCGTGCTCATCAATACGCACGTCTTCACAGCCCAGCTCACGCAGCTCGTTATAGAGCAGGCGTGCCATGTCGTGCTGACGAGCAGTCGAGGGCGTTTCGTGCTCATTGAGCGGATCTGACTGAGAATCAACCTGAACATAGCGTATAAAGCGCTCGAGAACATCGCTCATGGTACTCCTTTGATATAACAACGACAGGCACCGCAAAACACAGGTGATACCCACCGAATCGTGTGGTCATAAAAGACGTTTCAAGATTATCCTAATTGCAGCTTAAATAGGATTTCATGCCGATAAGAGCGCCGATATTCCACAGTTGTAAAGCCCTTGGTTAATTGCCTGCGTCATGTGCTCTAAGTCACAGCGAACAGCACGTGCTCTGTGCTAGTCTCGAGTTCCTTACCCCTCATTAGCTTCGACATGAACGGAGAAACCATGCTGGCTTTGGGATGCGACCACGGCGGATATGCCCTCATGCAAGAAGTAAAAGCCCACCTTGAGCAGCAAGGAATTGCCTACCTTGACTTTGGCTGCAGCAGCCCTGATTCTGTTGACTATCCCGACTATGCTGTTAAGCTGGGAAAATCCATTCAAGATGGCTGCAGCAATTTGGGAATCTTGATTTGCGGAACGGGCATTGGCATATCGATAGCTGCAAACAAAATGACTGGTATCCGTGCGGCACTGTGCAGCGATTGCTTTAGTGCCCAAGCAGCCCGCGAGCACAACGATGCCAATGTCTTGGTCATGGGCGGACGCGTGCTTGGTCCAGGTCTTGCGTGCAAGATTGTGGATACCTTCCTTCAATCGAGCTTCTCTGGAGATGAACGCCACGTGCGGCGTATCGAGAAGATCACTGAGATTGAACAGCAGGAAGAAGCCTAGTCACGAATGCCCTGCCTCACAACACGCAAAAACAAGCAGTTCAAACATGAGCAACTCAAGGACTCCTAGCCCAAGAGTTGCTCACATACCTTATCCATCATGTCGTAGTTCACACCACAGCTCAAAAGATAGCTGCCAATCGAGCCGTGAACTTCGAGCAGGCGGCTATACACAAGCGCCATTGCATCTCGCCTCAAGGCAAGCTTACTCTGTCGCTCCCCGATATCGGCTCCTTCTAGCACAAGGGCATTTACCTCATCAACTGAGCCAAACGAATAGCAGTAATCACAAATGATGTGCTCTTTGCTCACGCCCGCAAGGGCAAGAACGAGCATGGAAAGAACGCCCGTCCTGTCTTTTCCTGCCGCACAGTGAAAGAGTGTGCAGCCGTCTTTGTCAGCCTTCGACAAAAAGCTAAAGCAGCCACGCACACCATACTTGTACGACAACATTGAGAAGTATCCGCTGGTCACAAAGGAAATAAGTCCATCGTCATTACCACGATCAAGTGCGGGGTCGCTCATGTTGTAGCTCGAAAGGGCAAGGTTTCTAAATTCTACGCCGCTCTTATCGTTATTGGAAAAGGGATTAGGCTCAAACAAGAGCTCGCCCTCACTTCTCAGGTCAAGCACACGGTTAACTCCGTAGTTGCGAAGTGTTGATTGACCATCAGAATCGAGTTCGCTCACCGAACCTGAGCGCATATAACGTCCGTGTTTGGTGACTCCCGAGGGGCATGGATAGCCCCCCAAGTCACGAACATTATGTGAGCCCTCGAAGTTCAAACAGACAGGAGCGGGCAACTGTAGCGACACATTGTCTCCTAGTTCATTTCCTTGCACAGACGCGTGCCTATCTAACACCAGCGGCACGTTTTGCCTCCTCGATTTTTTCAAGCTGTTCTGGTGTGAGGGTAAATCCTACGGAATTTGAGCCGGTTGAGCAACCACTTGATGAACCAAATGTGAAATCTCCTTCGGGAGCACCATTGATTTCGCGGTCGCCGAGAATCTCGCGACGCCTACCGCGCTCATCCACATAGGGAGCCACAACCGCAATGGTGGGGTCATTGGGGTTCTCAAGACGGAAGCCTCCCGTCTCTTTGTAGTTCTCTTTTGCAACACTAATCATGAGCTTGATTCGGTTGAGCTGGTTGACCTCAGAAGCACCCGGATCGTAGTCAACCGCCACAATGTTGCTCTCGGGGTGCATCTGACGCAGGCGCTTGATAACGCTCTTGCCAACCACGTGGTTGGGCAAACATGCAAAGGGCTGAGCACACACGATGTTGGGAGTTCCCATCTCAATGAGGTCAACCATCTCGGCGGTGAGCAGCCATCCCTCGCCCATGGTGTTACACAGCGACAAAACCTGCTCGGCCTTCTCGGCAAGCTCAGAGATCTTGACGTAGGGCTCAAAGCGCTCAGACTTCTCGAGCATCTTGTTGAGCGGCGAGCGGATGGACTCGATGAGCTTAATGCCTGCCTTGTGTGTCAAGCGACTCTTGAGCGAACTTCCCAGCTCATCCTTGTAGTTGAGCGGTCCCATCAGGCCAAAGAGGAAGAAGTCGACAAGTCCGGGCACGTTTGCCTCGCAGCCTTCGCGCTCGATAACGCGCACCAACTCATTGTTTGCTGTGGGGTGGAACTTAACCAAAATCTCACCCACCACACCAACGCGTGGCTTGGAGCGGTCATCCACCAGCTCAATGGTGTCAAACGCGGTAATGGTATCTTGGCACAGCTGGTTGAAGCTCTTCTTGTTAATAGTTGGCGTGAGCTTACGTGCGCGCTCCATAAACTGCTCGTAAAGTGCGTCAACTGAACCCTCAACCGCCTCATAGGGGCGCGTACGATGCAAGGTCTGCATGATGAGGTCGCCATAGAGCAGGATGTACACAGCCTTGATGAGCATTTCGGGCTTCATGATGTTAAAGCCTGGATTGCTCTCGTCAAGACCCGACGCCATGGAGATAGAGATAACGGGAACCTCAGGATGACCTGCGTCTTTGAGCGCTTTGCGGATGAGCGAGATGTAATTGGTTGCGCGGCATCCACCACCCGTTTGAGAGATGAGTACTGCGGTCTTTGACAGGTCGTACTTGCCGCTGTCGATGGCTTCCATAATCTGGCCCACCGTCAGAATCGAGGGATAGCAGATGTCGTTGTTCACGTATTTGAGACCAGCTTCAACTGCACCTTGATCAACGCTGGGCAAGAGCTCTACGTGGTAGCCATAAGCTTCAAAGAGTTCCTTTGCCAAATCAAAGTGAATGGGGGCCATCTGCGGTGCCAGAATGGTATAGCCCTCTTCCTGCATTTCTTCGGTGTAGCGCACCTTTTTGAAGGCAGAACTCTTTGCTTGGCGATACACCGGTACACGCTTGGAGGTATCGGTTGTTCTCATGCGCTCAAGCGAGCCGTCTGCCAAGTGAATGCGGTCGGGCACCGCCTCTTCGATGAGTCCCTGCTCAACCTGATGCTCAAGATCTGCACGCTGCTCATCCAACGCTGCCATGAGCGAGCGAATACGGATGCGAGCAGCACCCAAGTTTGAAACCTCGTCAATCTTGAGAACGGTGTATATCTTGCCATTGTTCTCGAGAATCTCTTGAACTTGGTCGGTTGTAATAGCGTCCAAACCACAACCAAAGCTGTTGAGCTGGATAAGGTCAAGGTCATTTCGTGTTGCCACGAAGCGAGCCGCACGATAGAGGCGAGAGTGATACATCCACTGGTCAACCGCACGAATTGGACGCTCGGGCTCCATCTTGTGTGCCACCGAGTCTTCGGTAAGCACCGCAAAGCCAAAGGAATTGACAAGCTCTGGGATGGCATGGTTAATCTCGGGGTCGTTGTGGTAGGGACGCCCTGCCAAAACGATTCCGTGCGCATCGTTTTCCTCAATCCACTTGAGACATTCATCGCCAGCGCGGCGCATCTCATCCTTGAAATCGAGGTCAACCTGCCATGCTTTGTTGAGTGCACGGTCAATCTCTGTGCGGGTAATGTGCTTGCCGGTAAAACGACCCTTGCCCTGTTTGGCCTCTTCCTCACGCTGAACACTAATCAACTCATAGAGGCGACGCTTGAGCTCGCGCTTATCATCATAGGGTACAAATGGAGCCATATACTGGATGTTTGGCTGCTGGAGCTCATCGACATTGAGTCCCAATGCCTGCGGATAGCTCATGACAATCGGGCAGTTGTAGTGGTTGGTGGCACCGTCGTCTTCTTGGCGCTCCCAGCGCACACAGGGCATCCAGATAAAGTCAGGATCTTGCTCAAGCAGGTTCATGATGTGGCCGTGAGACAGCTTGGCTGGATAGCACACACTCTCGGACGGCATCGACTCAATGCCTGCCTCATAGGTTTTCTTAGTTGAAGGCTCAGACAAAATGACCGAGAAGCCCAGCTCAGTGAAGAAAGCATGCCAGAAGGGATAGTTCTCATACATGTTGAGTGCGCGAGGGATACCTACGGTTCCACGCGGAGCACGCTCACGGTCGAGCACGGGACGGTCAAAGAGGAGCTTCGTCTTTTTGGCATAGAGGTTAGGAGCCTCAGTTCGACGGCGCTTGTGGCCAGCACCCTTCTCACAACGGTTGCCGGTAATGAACTTACGGCCACCACCAAAGTCATTCACGGTTAGCAGGCAGTTATTTGAGCACAAGCCACAGTTCACGTTGGTGTGCTTCGGCTTGAGTGCTGCAATCTCTTCTCGGGACAACAAGGTTGAGACACCATCGATGCCCGCACGGTCGCGGGCAAGAAGGGCTGCACCATAGGCGCCCATGCAACCTGCGATGTCAGGGCGTATAACGTTTCTGCCCGTAAGCTGCTCAAAGGCACGCAAGGTTGCATCGCTCATAAAGGTGCCGCCTTGCACAACAACATGCTTGCCAATCTGGTCGAAGTCGCGCAGCTTGATGACCTTGAAGATGGCGTTTTTAATAACCGAGTACGAAAGGCCAGCTGCGATGTCGCCAACGGTAGCGCCTTCTTTTTGTGCTTGCTTCACGCGGGAGTTCATAAAGACAGTGCAGCGACTACCCAAGTCAACGGGCATATCGGCCTGTGTTGCAACCCCAGCAAAGTCTTCAACGCCCATACCCATGGACACAGCAAAACTCTCGATAAAGCTACCACAGCCACTTGAGCAAGCCTCATTGAGCATGATGTGCTCGATGATGCCTTCTTTGACCTGCAAACACTTCATGTCCTGACCACCAATGTCGAGAATAAACTCGACATCTGGCACAAATGCTTTGGCGCCACGAAGGTGTGCCACCGTTTCAATCTCGCCTGAGTCAGCACGCAGAGCTTCAATGAGCAGAGCCTCACCGTAGCCCGTGGTAGTGACGTGTCCAATTTCACATCCCTCAGGAATGTGATCATAAAAGTCATCCATGATGGTACGGGCGCTGCCTAAAACGTCACCATTGTTGTTGCCATACCACGTGCGAAGAAGCTCTCCTCCCTCACCAACCATGGCAGCTTTCATGGTCGTTGAGCCTGCGTCAATGCCAATGAAGATACGGCCGCGGTAGGTCTCAAGATCTGCTCGAGGAACAACCTCTTTTGCATGGCGCTCACGAAACTCATCAAGCTCTTCTTGATTTGCAAACAGTGCATCGAGTCGCTCAACCTCAGAGCCCTGCGTAGATCCAAGTTGCTCCAAGGATGCAATAACATCATCAAAGGTCACAACCTTGTCGTCTTCGCCAGCAAGGGCAGCACCCGAAGCTACAAAGAGGTGGGCATTTTCGGGCACGATGCGATGCTCTTCATCAAGGTCGAGCGTCTCATAGAAGCGCTCACGCAGCTGCGAGAGGTACTGCAGTGGACCCCCCAAAAACGCAACATGACCGCGAATGGGGTGTCCGCAGGCAAGACCAGAAACCGTCTGGTTTGCCACGCTCTGGAAAATTGATGCTGCAATGTCTGCTGGCTTTGCACCCTCGTTGAGCAGGGGTTGAACGTCACTTTTGGCAAATACGCCGCAGCGGCTGGCGATGGGATAGATATGCGTTGCAGACTCTGCCAGCTCATTGAGTCCTGTTGCATCCGTGTGGAGCAGCGAAGCCATCTGGTCGACAAAAGCACCGGTACCACCTGCGCAAGTTCCGTTCATGCGCTGCTCAATGCCACCTTCGAAGTAGATAATCTTTGCGTCCTCGCCACCAAGCTCAATGGCAACGTCGGTCTGAGGGATGAGTACCTCAACAGCGCGCTTAGAGGCGATAACCTCTTGGACAAACTCAAGGCCAAGCCACTGGGACAGCAGCAAACCACCAGAACCTGTGATGGCTACACGCATCTGTGCATCACCAAGAACAACCCGCGCCTTTTCAAAGAGGTCTCGCGCGGTTGCTCGAATGTCGGTGTGATGACGCTGATAGTTGGCGTATACCAGCGCGCCTGACTCATCGATAACCGCAAGCTTGACAGTTGTTGATCCCACGTCAATGCCCAGCCGCAACGAGCGTCCTGAAGCATCAAAGGCCGACGCAGGCTTGAGTTCTGCTCCATTTTCTACCAGCTCAATTGGGGAGTTCTCAACGCTGTGCTTCTCGACGTTCTCAAGGCTGTGATCCTCAGTCATGTGTTCTTCAATTTGAGTGTTGTTAAGAGACATGTTGTTCCTCCTGATGAGTAAGTTGCATCAACGCCAAACCATAGAGCGGCAGGCTGATATCAATTTGGCGACCATAGAGGTCGCCCGGACGGACAAACATCAGCGCAGTCATGATACGCGCCATAACTTCATTGCTCTCGCGCATACCGCCAGATAACCAACGAACTAAAACGCCACATTCGGCGGATACGACAAAGGTGAGGTAGTAATCAAAAAACGAGCCGATTGCACGACTGTCAATACCATCGAGTGCACGAGGTGCTGCGACTTCTCGCACCAACACTTTAATCTTCTCAATGAAGGCAACATCGCCGCCCTCACCAAGAAGCGCAAGATAAAGCGTGCCATTGTTGCGAATATGCTCGAGCAGCTCAATCGATCCAGGGCTTGGATTGAGCGTCTGCAAAGCATCAGACAGTCCATCAAGATCAGTCGAAACCAAGTTCTTTACGAGGGCTTTGAGCTCGAGAAGCTCTTGATGCTCGGCATACGCAACCAAGTCGGGGATATCTTTGAAATGGGTGTAAAAACTGCGCCGCGTGAGCCCCGCACGCTCAGCTACAGCAGTAACCGTCACCCGACCAAGATCGCCAACAGACAGCGCTTCATCTGCAAGCGCCTCAACGAGAGCGCTTCTTGTTCTCACCGAACGCCGATCGGTGCTGAGCTCTGGTTCAATAACACCAGCACTTTGGGTCATCCTACGTACCTCATCATTTCTGCCCTGTATTGAGGGCATGATTGTTTCGTACTTTCAATACGGTTATTTCTCACTGTGTGCATTATTGCACAGATTGTGAAATACCTTGGCAACAATACAAGATTCACAGCTTGTGCAATAATCGCTTCGTTCGTTATGGTGATGAGGAGATAGACCATGCACGCCATGCATGCGCGCCTACCTAAGAATTTTGTGCTTGAAGAGCGCCTCGAGCGCTATGCTCCAGCTATTGAGTTAGAACCCGCACGCCTCAAGGGCAACTGGACGAAACTGTGCTATCCAGCTATTGGTAAGGCTACTCAGACAGACGAGACCACTCATACTGGCGAGGCAACCCATACTGGCGAGACGACTCATGCTGGCGAGATGACCGAAGGCTCGTACGATGAGCTTTTTCTCGACTTGGGTTGTGGCAAAGGGATTTATCTTGCAGGCATGGCTCGTCTTCATCCGAACACGCTCTTCGTAGGAATTGATAGCGAACCGATTTGTGTTGCTTACGCAGCACAACGCATCGTTGAGCAGAAACTACCAAATGCTGTTGTTGTTGCTGGCCTCGCTCGCAATCTCCCCTCCTTCTTTACTGCTCACGAACTCAACACCATACAACTGAATTTTCCCACGCCATTTCCTCGAAAGCGAGATGCCGCCCGGCGTGTAGTCAACTACGAGCACCTCATGTTGTATCGAGAGCTGCTCAGCCCAACGGGAGTACTGCGACTCAGAACCGACAGCCTACCCTTGCGAGACTTTGCTTTAGATGAGCTGGCACACGCCGGATTTGAGGTGATTCACCGTAGCGATGATGCTCGAGCAGAGCGCCCTGATGAGCCTCTCAGTGAATATGAACAGCGTCTTTGTGAACAGGGAGCTCGCGTCTATGAACTGGTTGCTCACCCAAGTGGTAACGCTGCTCAAACTCCGCGAAAGCCTGTTAGTCTCATGGACTATCTGCCGCAGGACTTAGACTCACTCGACTACGTACCACATGGTATGCAAGCAGCGGTTACCAATCTGCGAAACCGCAAAGCTAACGCACGAGCAAAAGCACGCATCTCATGACCTTTTGTCTGTCACGTCGGAGGTCGCGAGTTCAAGTCTCGTACATCCCGCCACGAAACTCCTGGTCAGCCCATTATGCGGCTGGCCTTTTTGTTTCTCCGAGGCCGGGAATCGCGGCGGCTAAGCCAAAGCTAAGCCAACCGCGTCGGGTTTTTCGCCAATTCTCTCCGCATGCGTAGAGTTTTCGGCGAGGTTGATGATTTTCGATTGTCCGCGTTGTGTCCGCTTCGGAGGCGTCCCGAAGAGGTTTCCAACAAGCTGCGCTGCCTTCTGGTCGTTCTCGGGGATGGCGTGCGCGTACCAGTTCAAAGTAATCGCGCCGTTGGCATGGCCCATGCGGTCCTGGACAGTCTTGAGATCGGTTCCGTTCGCCAGTAGCAATGTTGCCTGGCTGTGACGGAGCTCGTGGAAGCGGAGGCCGTCGAAGCCTGCTTCCTCTCGGAAGGAACGCCACCAACGCTCGAAGTTCGCGAGGTTGACCCACTCGCCGCGTTCGCTGCAGCACACCGGCGTGGCATCGCCGAGCTTGATTGTCAGCTTCGCGAGCTCCTCGCGCTGGCGCTTGCGCCACATCTTGAGGTGAGCCGCCGTGTTCTCGTCGATACTGATGGTGCGCCTTCCGGCACCGGTCTTCGGGTCCTTTATATCGCCTTCCTTGGTGAGCGTCTGGGCTACGGTTATCGTGTTCTGGCGCAGGTTGACGTTCTTCCATGTGAGGCCGAAAACCTCGCCGCGGCGAAGCCCGGTTGCCAACGCGATGCGCGTGCCGATGGTGAAGCCGAGGTTGGCCAGGCCGCGGATCGAGCTGCGGCCGAACTGGTTGCCCTTCTTCACCTGGCGCTCCTCCTTCTCGTCCATCTCCCGGATGATGCGTGCCTCCTCCATGTCGAGCTTGTGCAGGAGCGTTGCGCCCTCTTCCTGGGTGAGGGGCTTTCGGTCGGGCTTGTCGACGCTGGGTGACTCGACCTTGTTGCACGGATTGCGCAGGATGAGGTCGTAGTCGCACGCCTTCTCGAAGACCGACTTCAGCAGGATGTGCAGTTTGTTGAGCGTGGTGCCCGACAGTTTCTTCTTCGCCTTGAGCTGAGCGTAGGCGCGCTCGATCTCGGCAGCTGTGACCTTGTTGAGCTTCTTCTTGCCGATGTAGGGCTCGATGGTCTTGAGCCTTGCGCGGTAGTTCTTGATGGTGGACTCGCTGACCTTGCCGGTGGTCTGGCGTGCTTCGAGCCACGTCTCGATGAACTCCGAGACTGTCACCTTGCCGGCGTCGATTGCGAGACCCTCCTCGTGCTGACGGCGGATCTCGTCGCGCTTCTTCTTGGCCTCGGCCTTGGTGCCGTGCACGGTGCACTGCACACGCTGACGGTCACAGCCTGAGCTGCCGAACGAGACGCTAATACGCCAGCAGTTCGGGATTGGCTTACCGTTCTTGTCCTTGGCCTGGTAGATGCTGCCATCTCCTTTGCTGTTTGCCATTTCTTATCACCTTCCTTTCCGGCAACGCTGGCTTGATAAGGGAAGTCCATTCATCGCGCCCTATCGGGCGAGATTGACGTGAATATCGTTGCGCTCAAGCATGCCGAGCGCGGTCGCCTGGGCGATGCCGGCTTCCCGCGCGGCTTGCACCGGGTCCAATCCGCCCTCGTTGACAAGCGACGCGAACTTGAGAGCGCGCTTGTACTTGCGCTTGCAGCTGTCCGAGCAGTACTGGCGCTTTGAGCCGCGCTCGCCGATTGCGATAACGGGCAACCCGCACGCTTTGCACGCCCCGACGCGCGCTTCCCGAAAGCTCTCGCACAGGCACACCCATAGCGATGTGAGGTGGCTGTCGGCGAAAGGCGCAAGGATGCCTTTAACGGTCTGCATGCGGACGCCTTGAACGAAAGGCTTGATGACCGCGTCTGAAAGCAGCAATGCACGCTCGGCCGAGCAGGACCCCTCGATGAGCAGCTCGCCTGTTGTGAACGGGAAAACCGGGTAGCGAGCATCGTCCTCGAGGGCAGATGCAAGGCCTTCTATGCTTCCCGCGGTCCAGGTTGGCAAGAGCCGTTGGTACGTGCCTAAGCAGCGTCTCATCGCCTATCTGAACGGCGATTCCGGGCAGTAATCCATGACCATGAGCATGCGCGAGGAATACATGGCCATGGTCGAGGAGCTAATCGCAAACGGCGAAGTCGATGGCGCTGAAGGCACGCCCGTCATCCATGCCGAACCTGCCATAACAGAATACGAGGAGCTCCCCGAGCTGCCACCCGAGATAATCGAGGGAGTCATCCGTAAAGGCGGCAAGCTGCTCGTCGCCGGGGCTTCGAAGGCAGGCAAGTCTTACCCGCTCATCGAGCTCGCCGTCGCGGTCTCGACCGGCGGCTGGTGGCTCGACAGGTTCAAATGCATGAAGGGGCGCGTGCTCTACGTTAACCTCGAGATCCAGCGACCGCAATTCATGCACCGCGTCTGCCGCGTCACCGACGCGCTCCACGCGAACCGGACGATGGTGAACGATAACCTCATGGTCGCGAACCTGAGGAGCAAGTACTCCGATGCGGCGACGCTCGTCGATGGTCTCATCGCAACTTGCAAGCGCGGAGAATTCGATCTCGTCATCATCGACCCCGCCTACAAGATACAACCGGGCTCGGAAAACGACGCGGATGCCATCACGCGGTTCTGCGCGGAGCTCGACCGCCTCGTCGAGGCGCTCGACTGCACGGTGGCATACAGCCACCACCATTCGAAAGGCGGCCAGGGAGGAAAGAACGCGCAGGACTGGGCTTCGGGCTCGGGCGTGTTTGGCCGCGACGCCGACGCTCTCATCGACATGGTGGAGCTCGGCATGAACGACGATGCCTTCATGGCGGAAAGGCTGAGGGGCCGCCGAGGCGCGATTCCGTTTCGGCTCGAATTCGTGCTTCGCGACTTCAAATCACCGGAGCCGCTCAACATCTGGTTCACCCACCCCATCCACGTGACGGACGACACGGGCACGCTTGCAAGCTGCAATGCGCACAAGCCGGGAAGGGCGCATTGCCCTGGCAGGGATCGAAGCGAAGCAACTCGCGCCGAAATCGAGGCAGCACTCGAGGAGTTCATGGGGAACCAGGAAGAGGTAGATCGCAAGGCATTCGTCAGCTACATCGGCAAAGACAAGCGGACCATCAACAAGCATATTGAGGAAAGCAAGCTCTTCGAGCTCGTAAGCAGTGCTTCAAGCACCATCATCCGCCGCAGGAGGATATGAGCCCAACAGCCATTTGCACGCCACCCACAGGGGGAACAACATCACCTATAAGAAACATGATGTTGTTGTACCCCCTCAGCGAAAGGCAACGGAAGGGCGGAAACGTGCCGAAGCACACGTTTACGCCCTTCCATCGCCGTTGCCCAAGCGGTTTGACTGCCCCACTAACCACATTGAGCTGAATCGCGCATAAAGCGAGAATACAAAAAAGAGCTTGGGACAGGAGAACCAGGCTAACCGATGATCTTTGAAAGCCCCTTTTCCTTGATGTCGAAGCTTTCACCCCAGCCCGACTTCTCCCCGAAGGAGCTGAACGCCACGGCTTCGACGCCGGGGAGCGAAACGCCGAGAGGGGTAATCGAATTCGACCTTGCAATGCTTGAAGCCGCTGACGTACCCACGCTCGTACACGACTCGATTATGTTTAAGAACATCGAAAACCAAGCGATTGCAGGGCTTGCCCAAGCCTATCTGAATGCCAGCAAGCAAACTTTCGTTGCCATCGACAAGTTGTCCTCATACCCTGAAATTGCCCAACGCGCTTTATCCGATGCAGTTGTTCTTTCGCTGGGCCCTGATGGAGAAGCCCTTTTCGGGCGTACGTGGCGAAAGACCGAGCAGCAATCGTCCCTTGATGCTCAGGCATAAAGAGACGATTCCTCATAGCCTTTGCCGCCCGCGCTGGCTGATGGGCTGGACGGGCGCGGACGAGCGCGTGACGGTAGCAGACCGGACGGCCACGCTCCGGGTGTGCGCCGCTGCACCGGGCGTGACGCATGACGGACGCTCGCCCCCGATAACGCTGCGGTAGGCCAAATGGCGGCGTAGTGTGGGCTGAGCACGCAGCCGGAGGCAGACCGCGCCAGCGGGCTGCCGTAGGCGCGTATGCGAAGACCACACGGAGCCGACAGCTGGCCGTGCGGGAGACTTCCTGGGCGCGCGGCCGGCATGTGGCACGAACGGGCCGAGCGCACACCCGGAGCGTGGGCGGCCGGGCTGCGGTCAAACCGAGGTTGGTAGCGCACGGCCAGGCCGGCAGCCAGGACGTGCGGCAAAACAATTCGAACAATTCGGCCTCTAATTCATAGCCGCGAGCTATCATCGTGCCTCGTTCAGTTTGATAGAATGTATTCGGATGTATTCGGTACGGATAGGAGGCAACCGATATGGGATATCGTGAACTCGTAGACAAGGGAGCCGACCGCACGGAGATCCAGTCCTATCTCGCTAAAGGCGAAATGGCCACCACTACCATTCGGATACCCACCAACCTCAAGGCGGCCATATCTGAGGAAGCGTCGCTTTCGGGCATGAGCTTCTCGGCATACATACGGCAATGCGCCATCCAGCGTCTCACAGCCGAGGCGGGTGTTTCCAAATGAGCGGCAACTTCGACTTCCTCACAAAAGAGTTCCCCGCGTTGGCCACATTTGGAAACCAGGCGGAAAGCTACTGCGCGGACGATTCGAATTCCGCGCTCATCAAGGTGGGCATGATCGGCGAGAGCATCGTCGACATGATCTACGGTTTCACTGGCGTTGAGGAGCCCGCCGATCAGAAGGCTGTCACGAAGATCAACCGTCTAGCGAGCGAGGGGTACCTTCCTCAGCAAATCGTGAGCGTTTTGCACGAGATGCGCAAGGCGCGCAACCGGGCTGTCCACGAGGGCTACGAGTCAGTTGAACTCGCGAGCGGGCTTGTAAGAATAACGTACAGCGTTTGCCTCTGGTTCGCCATGGCCTTCGGCAACGAGCAGTACGAGATGCGTCCCTATGTGGAGCCAGCAAAAGCGGAACCTGAGGCCAGGCCTGCTGTGCCGACAAAGACAAGCGAAGCCGAAGACGAGAAGCTTGCCGAGGAAGCCAAGGCGAAGGCGAAGGCCGCCCCGAAGGTCTCGAAAGCCGAGCGCGTCAAGCGCGTTCTGGAAGCCGAGAACCAGCGTCCGAAGACCGAGAAGGAGACACGCCTCCTCGTCGACGCGGCGATGCGCGACGCCGGCTGGGAAGCAGACACAGAGACGATTCGCCACTCAAAGGGCGCACGCCCCAAGAAGGGCCACAACATGGCGATTGCCGAATGGCCGACGGATTCCAGTATCGGTGACGGCGGTTACGTGGACTACGCCTTCTTCGTGGACGAAACTATGGTGGGTACGGTCGAGGCCAAAGCGGAGCGCAAGGATGTGCTCTCTGTGCTCGACGTGCAGTGCAAAGACTACTCGAGCCATATCCGACAGGTCGACTATTGCTATGTCGCCATCGAGTACGACGGCCACTATCAAGTGCCGTTCACGTTCGCCACGAACGGCAGGCCCTATCTCAAGCAGTACGAGACGAAATCCGGCATCTGGTCGCTCGACCTGCGCGACCCGTCGAACGCGCCAAAGCCGCTGCGCGGCTGGCCGCGACCGCAGGCGCTCATGCGCATGCTGCAAGAGGACGTGAAGGCCGCCAACCAACGCCTTGCCGACGAGCCCTACGACCTTCTACGGGACAAGGACGGGCTGAACCTGCGCGAATACCAGATAAAGGCCGTGTCCGCCGCCGAGAAGGCGGTCATTGCCGGCAAGCCAACGGCGCTCATCGCTATGGCGACCGGCACCGGCAAGACCCGCACGGCGCTAGCGATGATCTACCGATTCCTATCGACCGACCGGTTCCGCCGTATCCTGTTCCTCGTTGACCGCGACGCACTCGGCGAGCAGGCAGAGGACGCCTTCAAGGACGTCAAGATCGAGCAGCTGATGGCTCTCGATCAGATATACGAGGTAAAGGGCCTCGACACTGCCGAGATTAATCCCGAGACACGCATATCCATCGCCACCGTGCAGAGCATGGTGAAGCGGATCATGTACGACGACGGCGAGGGCAACAAACCTGCCGTAACCGACTTCGACCTCGTCATCGTGGACGAGGCGCACCGCGGCTACATCCTGGACAAGGAGATGACAGAGGAGGAGTCTCTCTACCGCGACCAGCGAGACTACCAGAGCAAGTACCGCGCGGTAATCGACTACTTCGACGCCATGAAAATCGCCCTCACTGCGACGCCTGCCCTGCACACGACGCAGATATTCGGTGCTCCCGTGTTCCAGTACACCTACCGAGAGGCGGTTATCGACGGCTACCTTGTCGACCATGACGTGCCGCACACGCTCAAGACGAAGCTCACCGAGGGCGGAATTCACTACAAAAGCGGCGATACCGTGACCGTATATAACCCGAAGACCGGCGAGCTCATCAACGGCGCAGAGCTGGAGGACGAGCTCGACTTCGACGTCGACGACTTCAACAAGAGCGTCGTCGACGAGAACATCGACCGGGCGATACTCGAGGAGATCGCAGCATACATCGATCCCGAGGCCCCCGAGGAACAGGGCAAGACGCTCATATACGCGGTTGATGACGCGCATGCAGACATGATCGTGCGCATACTCAAAGAGATTTACTCCGAAACCGGCGTGGACAACGACGCGATAATGAAGATCACCGCAGCAGCCGGAGGGGGAAACCCAAAGCGAACACGCGAACTGGTGCGCAGGTTCAAGAACGAGCCGTACCCGTCCATCGCCGTGACCGTCGACCTGCTTACCACCGGCATCGACGTGCCGGAGCTGACGACGCTCGTGTTCATGCGGCGAGTGAAGTCGCGCATTCTGTTCGAGCAGATGCTCGGACGCGCGACGCGCCTTTGCCCGGATATCCACAAGACGCACTTCGAGATATTCGACCCCGTTGGCGTATACGAGGCGCTGGAACCCGTAAGCACCATGAGGCCGATATCCGCAAACCCGACCACGACCATCGCACAGCTTATCGACGGTCTGGACTACTACGAGGACGACGATGACGTTCAGGTGCAAATCGACAGACTCATCGCCAAGCTGCAGCGCAAGATTCACTCGCTGAGCGAAAAGCAGCTCAAGGCAGCCGAGGAGCACGCCGGGTTCTCTTTCGAGGAGTTCACGCGCGACCTGCATGGAGACGACCCGCAGGCTGCCAAGCAGCGCGCCAAGCAGCAGCGCGAAATCCTTGCTGCACTTGACGAGGTGCATGCGAACAAGGGCCACGCTGTCGTGATATCAGATGCGCCAGACGAGCTGGTAAGCCATACCCGCGACTACGGCGGCGGAGCGAGGCCAGAAGACTACCTAGAGGCGTTCAGCGACTACATCACGACCCATGTTAACGAGGTGGCGGCGCTCAACCTGTGCGTGACGAAGCCCGCCGACCTGACGCGCGAAACGCTGCGCGAGCTCGAGCTGACGCTCGACCGCGCCGGGTTCAACGCAACCCGCCTTAATAGGGCCATATCCGAGATGACGAATGCCGAGATGGCCGCCGACATCATCAGCCTCGTGCGCCGCTATGCTATCGGCTCCATCCTGCTCAGCCATGAGGAGCGCATACATCGCGCCGTGGAACGTCTCAAGGCCGCCCACTCTTTCAGCAAGCAAGAGCTTAACTGGCTCGATCGCATCGAGACCTACCTCATAAACGACTCTGTCCTGAACGCGTCCGTCTTCGACGAAGATGAGCGCTTCAAGAGCAAGGGCGGGTTTAAGAAGCTCGACAAGGTCTTCCACGGGGAGCTTGTCGATATCGTCCACGAACTGAACACCTATCTGTATGACGACAAGGGGCGTGCTGCATGACAACACAGGAAATCGTCGCGAAGCTCTGGAACCTCTGCAATGTCCTTCGGGATGACGGCATAACCTACCAGGATTACGTCACTGAGCTCACCTACATCCTGTTCCTCAAGATGATGAACGAGACGGGACGCGAGGAACAGCTGCCGCAGGGCTACCGCTGGGAAGACCTGACTTCCAAGTCGGGTATCGCGCTCAAGAAGTTCTACAAGGAGCTTCTAGACGAGCTCGGAGAGAACGGCACCGGGCGCATCCGCGAGATCTACCAGGGCGCAGCGAGCAACATCGACGAGCCCAAGAACCTCGAGAAGATAATATCAAGCATCGACGAGCTCGACTGGTACTCGGCCCGTGAGGAAGGTCTTGGCGACCTGTACGAAGGGCTGCTCGAGAAGAACGCGAACGAGAAGAAGTCCGGGGCAGGCCAGTACTTCACCCCGCGCGTGCTCATCGACGTCATGACGAGGCTCATCGCCCCGCAGCCTGGCGAGCTCTGCAACGACCCTGCCGCTGGGACCTTCGGCTTCATGATCGCCGCCGATGCCTACGTGAAATCGCAGACCGACGACTACTTCGACCTTTCCGCTGACGAGGAGAAGTTCCAACGCGAGGAGGCGTTCACCGGGCGCGAGCTAGTGCACGACACGCACCGCCTTGCGCTGATGAACGCGATGCTGCATGGCATTGAGGGCAGGATCGAGCTAGGCGACACGCTTTCCCCCGCAGGAGCTTGCAGCCAGGTGTACGACGTGGTGCTCACCAATCCACCGTTCGGCACGAAGAAGGGCGGCGAGCGCGCGACGCGCGACGACCTGACTTACGTGACGAGCAACAAGCAGCTGAACTTCCTGCAGCACATCTACCGCAGTCTCAAGAAGGGCGGCCGTGCGGCTGTGGTACTACCCGACAACGTGCTCTTCGAGGACGGTGTCGGCGACCAAATCCGCTGCGACCTGATGGACAAGTGCCGCCTGCACACGGTTCTCCGCCTGCCGACTGGCATCTTCTATGCCCAGGGCGTGAAGACGAACGTGCTCTTCTTCGAGCGCGGAAAGACAGACAAGGGCAACACGGGCGAGGTTTGGTACTACGACCTGCGCACCAACATGCGCAGCTTCGGGAAGACGCATCCGCTCGCGCACGAGGACTTCGCCGGCTTCGAGATGGCCTACACCGCCGAGGATCGGCATGCCATACAAGACGAGCGTTGGCACGTGTTCACGCGCGATGAGATCCGCAAGCACGACAGCGCTGGGCATGAGACGAACAGCCTGGACATCGGCCTCATCCGCGACGCCTCGATTGTCGACTACGACGACCTTCCCGATCCTGTTGAGAGCGCCGAGGAGGCCGTCAGCAAGCTCGAGGACGCAATATCGCTGCTGAACGACGTCATTGCCGAGCTCAAATCCTACGAGGTGGAGTAATGGCTGCTAGGAAGAAACGTGTGCTCACGCCCGAAGAACAGCTGGAAGCGGCTCTCGTACCAGAAAGCGAGTGGCCTTATGAGGTGCCAGAGAATTGGTGCTGGGTCAGAATCGGCTCTGTAAATTCCTACAAAAGCTCCTCCGTCGATCCAAGCAAAACACCAGACCGTTTTTTTGAGCTGTATAGCGTACCAAGTCTTGAAGAAGATTACCCAGAGATCATTGCTGGCTCTGAAATTGGATCGACCAAACAATCTGTACAAAAAGACGATGTATTGTTGTGCAAAATCAACCCAAGGATCAATCGTGTATGGAAGGTTACCAAATACACAGACGAGACACTTATAGCCTCATCGGAATGGGTTGTAATACGCAGTGCAGTTTATGAACCCAATTTTCTTATGCGCTGTCTCTCTGCGCACTTCTTCCGCGAACAGTTGCTCTCGCATGTTTCTGGAGTGGGCGGGTCGCTCATGCGTGCTCAACCGCGCTATATCAAGGACTATGTCATTCCATTGCCGCCATTACACGAGCAGCGGAGAATCGCATCCCGCATCGAATGGCTCTTCGCAAAGCTCGACGATGCAGAAGCTGAGTTGCGCGAGGTAATCGACGGCTCAGAGCAGAGACAGGCGGCGATTCTTCACAAAGCATTCTCGGGTCAATTGACGGAACCTTGGAGAAGAGAGCATGGCATAAGCCAAGAAACATGGACTGAGAAGACCTTAGGTGATGTATGTTCGAGCATTTTTGACGGCGATCACATGCCCCCGCCTAAAGCAGCAAATGGCATCCCTTTTCTCGTAATATCGAATGTCAACGATGGGCATCTGTCTTTTGAAGATACGCGCTTTGTACCCGAGGATTATTACAACAACTTGACAGCAACCAGAAAACCCGAAATTGGGGATGTCCTTTACACTTTAGTTGGATCGTATGGCATTCCTGTAATGGTAGACGATGAGAGACCATTCTGTTTTCAGCGGCATATGGCGCTTCTAAAGCCTAGCGATATAGAGCAGAAGTATCTTTGGTACTTACTGAGAAGCCAAAGAATGTTTGAAAAGGCGACTGCAATAGCTACCGGAACGGCGCAACTAACAGTTCCGATCAAAGGACTCAGGAACCTTGAGTTCAATTGCCCAAGTAGCGAGGAGAGGGCCGAGATTATCAGGCAGCTCGATATCTTGCTTTTGAAAGAAGAACAGGCGCTCTCAACTGTTAGGAGCGTGCTTGAGATCACTACGTTAACGCGGCAAGCAATACTAGCAAAAGCGCTGCGTGGCGAGCTTGGGACTAATGATCCGGGCGAGGCAAGCTCAAAGGAGCTGCTAGCCAGCATAATGAGCGGTAATGCTGGCAAATGACAAGTCGCGAGGTGAATGATATGGACGATACGAAAGCAACTTGCACATGGGTCAGCTTCTACCAGGAGCTAGCCGGAGCGCTTCTTCCCTACAAAGACGACCGCATAGGATTAATTGGGAAGCTACAGGCCCTGTATGAGGGCATCGGCATGAAGCTTCCAAAGCTTGACAGCGCGTCGGTTCCTGCCGACATCGACCCGTACACCGTCTACGGGCTCTTTAACAAGGGCATTTCGGAAGCGAACAGGAAGAAGATTATAGCCGCCATTGCTGAAGCATTTGGCATTGAATCTGATGTGCCAAGTGACTTCGACGGAATCCCCGTACTCAACAACCTCAACGCGACCTTCTATGCCTTCGTTGGCGATGACCGTCGCGGAGAGCACGATATCGACAACCTCTGGCAAGTCTTCGAGGCGGAGATCGCCCTTGCAGCCGATGACAACGCCGAGAATCGCAAGGCTTTTGTCGAGGCGTTCAACGACACTGTCACTCAGTTTGGGCTCGGTTGGAAGCTGACTATGGGCCTTTACTGGGCGAGGCCGCTGTCGTTTATCAACTTGGACTCGCGCAACCGTTGGTTCATGGGCGACGTCGCAAAGACCGGTGAGGCTATTGCCGATATCGTGCCGAAGGAGAAGGACACGCCAATCCACGACGGTGAGCGATACCTCGCCATATGCGATGCAATCAAGATGGAGCTCGGCACCGAGGTTTGTCCATACGCTGACTTCCCATCGCTCTCCAACGCGGCCTTCGTCGAATCCGAGCGCGTCAACAAGGAGAAGAAAGCGGCAGAGAAGGCCGCCGAGAAAGAGGCTGAGGACAACGCCCTCGGCGATGCCGACGTCGTTACTGCACACTACTGGCTCTACGCGCCTGGTCACGGCGCCGCCATGTGGGACGACTTTTTCAAGCGCGGCGTCATGGGCTTAGGCTGGGAGGAGCTCGGCGATCTGCGGAAATACTCGACCAAGGAGGAGCTGCGAAGAGACCTGGTCGAGACGTTCGGGGGCGACACTTCCCAGAAGAACTCCGCCCATGCAAACTGGCAGTTCGTTCATGACATCAAGCCCGGAGACATCATATTCGCCAAGCGCGGCATGAGCGAGATCATCGGCAGGGGTATTGTCGAGGGAGATTACGAGTACGATGCCGAGGCTACCGATGGGTACCCTCATATCCGCAGGGTGAAGTGGACGCATCGAGGCAGCTGGACTCGCGAAAAGAAATTCGCGCAGAAGACGCTCACTGACGTGACTGACTACCCGGACTTTGTTGCCGAGATTGCATCCCTGTTCATAGACCCCGTCGAAGAAACCGTCGATGACGAACCGGTTATCGATTATCCAGAATACGATAGAGAGTTGTTCCTCACCGAGGCCTACATGAGCGAGGAGCAGTACGACACGCTTGTCGGCGTGCTCCGCTCGAAGAAGAACATCATCCTGCAGGGCGCCCCGGGCGTGGGCAAGACCTTCATCGCGAAGCGCCTTGCCTACTCGATGATGGGCGTGAAAGACCCCGAGCGCGTGATGATGGTGCAGTTCCACCAGAGCTACAGCTACGAGGACTTCATCGAGGGGTACCGCCCGTCAGCCGACGGCTTCGAGCTCGAGAAGGGCGCATTCTACACCTTCTGCAAGAGGGCGGCCGACGACGACGAGAGCGACTACTTCTTCATCATCGACGAGATCAACCGAGGCAACCTCTCCAAGATCTTCGGCGAGCTGTTCATGCTCATCGAGAACGACAAACGCGGGCCGAAGAACAAGCTGCAGTTGCTTTACTCGCGTGAGCTCTTCCATGTTCCGAGCAACGTGTACCTCATCGGCATGATGAACACGGCCGACCGGTCGCTGGCGATGCTCGACTACGCACTGAGGCGCCGCTTCGCGTTCTTCGACCTGAAGCCTGGCTTTGGTTCGGACGGGTTCGTCGCGTACCGCGACGGCCTGGGTAACGACAAGCTCAACGAGCTCCTCGCCTGCGTGGTGCGCCTGAACGAGGCGATTGCCGCCGACGAGACGCTTGGTGACGGCTTCTGCATTGGTCACAGCTACTTCTGCGGCATGAAGACAGAGGACGTGACCGACGCCAAGCTCTCGGCAATCGTGGAGTACGAGCTCATCCCCATGCTGCGCGAGTACTGGTTCGACGAGCCGTCCAAGGTGCGGGAGTGGGCCGACGCGCTGCGCAGGTCGATAAAGTGATCCGCATACAGAACATCTACCACATGCTCGCCTACGCCTTCCAGGTGCTTCACGAGCAGGGCTACCGCGACGTGGCAACCGAGAAGTTCGCCAACACGGCCGAGCTCTGCGCCGCCATTCTAGCGCGCGGCGTGAGCTCGCAGCTCAAGCGGGGGCTCGGGCGCGAGTACGTTGACCGGACCGACGCGCTTTCGACCCTGCGCGGCAAGATCGAGGTGAGCGAGTCGGTGAAGACACGTTCTGTGTTGCGGCGGCAGATGGTCTGCAGCTACGACGAGTTCAGCGTGGACACACGCATGAATCGGATTCTCAAGGCAACGATGGTGCTGCTGGTACGTTCCGACATCGACAAGGCTCGCAAGAAGGAGCTCAAGCGGCTGCTGGTTTACTTCGGGGATGTCGGGGACATTGACCTGGCGACGGTCGACTGGCACATGCGGTTCGACCGAAACAACCAGACCTACCGCATGCTGATGAACGTGTGCTGGCTGGTGGCCAAGGGCCTGCTGCAGACACAGGCCGACGGGACATCCCGCCTGATGGACTTCCTGGACGAGCAGCGCATGAGCCGACTATACGAGAAGTTCATTCTGGAGTACTACCGGCGCGAGCACCCCGAGCTTGACGCCGGCGCTCCCTACATCGGCTGGGTACTCGACGATGGCTTCGATGACATGCTGCCCGCTATGCACACCGACATCACCCTTACGCGCGGCGGCACGGTTCTCATCATCGACGCGAAGTACTACAGCCACACGACACAGCAGCAGTTCGACAAGCGCAGTGTGCACTCAGGCAACCTGTACCAGATCTTCACCTATGTCAAGAACAAGGAGGCAGAGCTCGCCCGGACGGGAGTGTCGCACGAGGTATCGGGAATGCTGCTCTATGCCAGGACCGACGAGGATATGCAGCCGGATGGCGTGTATCAGATGAATGGCAACCAGATCAGCGTGAAGACGCTGGGGCTGGACATGCCGTTTGAGAACATTCGAACGCAACTCGATACAATAGCTATCGAACACTTCAGCCAGGAGGCGATTGTCGTATGACAGCTAGCGGTAAGAAGCTAATCGCGAAAACGAACAGCGAATTATCTCCACAGCTCGTAGGCAATTCGACAGGTTCCGGTAACAGCGTCTCTGCAACAGCTGATTCGCTGTTCGAGTCGATCTCGCAGCTTATCCAAGAAAGCCATACACGCGTCTCCGTCGCGGTAAATGCTGAGATGACAGAGCTCTATTGGCAAGTTGGCAGGGTGCTCAACGAAGACGTGATGGGCGGAGAGCGCCAGGCTTACGGCTCTCAGACTCTCGAAGGCCTGTCGAAGCGCCTCACGTCGGAATACGGCCGAGGATGGAGCGCGCACCATCTGCGGCAATGCATGCGTCTGGCCACGACGTTTCCCGACGAGGAGATTTTGTACGCAGTGCGTACAAAATTGAACTGGACATGCATTCGCACAATCATGTACATCGACGAGCCGCTCAAGCGCGACTTCTACATAGAGATGTGCAAGCTCAATGGATGGAGCAGCCGTACGCTGCAAGGGCGCATCAAATCGATGCTCTACGAGCGCACGGCGATTGCCAGGAAGCCAGACGAGGTCATCGCGAACGACCTGGAGCAGCTGCGCGAAGAGGGAGAGCTGTCGCAAGATCTAGTGTTCCGCGACCCCTACCTTCTCGACTACCTTGGCCTTCACGGAGATTATTCCGAGCGCGACCTGGAATCAGCGATACTGGCCGAACTGCAGCACTTCATCACCGAGCTGGGCAACGACTTCGCCTTCCTCGACCGGCAGAAACGCATAACCATCGACGGACGTGACTACTACATCGACCTCCTCTTCTTCCATCGCAGGCTTCGACGGCTCGTCGCCATCGAGCTGAAGCTCGGGGATTTCGAGGCCTCATTCAAGGGACAGATGGAGCTGTATCTTCGCTGGCTCGAGAAATACGAGATGGTCGAAGGCGAGAATCAGCCCATCGGCCTCATCCTATGCTCGGGCAAGAACGACGAGCACATCGAGCTGCTCGGATTGGACGAGGGCAACATCCGCGTGGCGGAGTACATAACACAATTACCACCGATGGAGGTGTTGGAAGAGAAGCTGCGCTTGGCGATTAGCAGGGCGCGAAGGCGATTGGAAGAGTAGACGAAGGCTGTACCGGGTTGGTGCAGGAATGAAGGCGACGAGAAACTGCAGAAGCCTGCCGCAGAAAGCCGGAGATTTGATTGGCCGATAAGGCGTCGACGATGAACGGAGGCTTCCCATGGAAGGCCGGATGGCATACGTGCGATCTCATCACGCGCTATCTTCCATGGCATTTCTTGTATTTTTTGCCGCTGCCGCAAGGGCATGGCTCGTTCCTGCCTATCTTCCTGAGTTTTCCGTTCTCGTCGTAGAACGCTGCCGGCAAGGGAAGGTCAGCCTCGTCGGCATGCTCGCGCGCCAGTCGAAAGATCTCATCGAACGCATCTGGCCTGCCAACCTCGGCGAACCCGCCAAGCTCGTCGAACACCCCCTCGTCTTCGGCATTGCGAAGAAGCTCCTCGGTCGTGATAATCGCGGAAACCTGGCCCGAGTCGAACTCCTCTCGGGGGGTCCTGCCTGCGTACTCCCATTTCGGAGTCGCGTTCGCCAGCTCTGCGAGCAGCCTCGCCGCCTCATTGACCTCGTCTTCGCCCTGAACCACGGCCAGGGAATCCAGCTGGCAGTACAGGAAGCGTGCCTCGTCGAGCGTGCGCGCCATCTCGACGACCGACCTCACCGCGTGGTCCGCAAACAGTAGCTCGTCGCTGCCTTCGGGCACGCGCCGGTCGAGGAAGCGGCGCAACGCGATCGCCTCGGGTAGGCTTTGGGCCCATGCGGTCAGCGAGCTGAAGCGCGCCATCTCCGGCGTGACGTGCGCCTCCCGCTCATGCCCGCTAAACTTCGCAAGCTCTCGCTCCAGCCTCTTCGCGTCCTCGCCCTTCACATCGTTCCATCGGCAATTCCCGGGCTGCACTTTCCAGAACATGCTGCCGTGGACCAGGTACCACAGCCCATCGCACGTCCGAACCGTCTCGTAGTTCTCTCCGGCGGTCAGCTCGGCCCGCATAGCTATCCGGCAGAACTCCTCGAAGCCGGTCTCGCGCACGCCCGCTGCGCGCGCCTCCTCGGGTGAGAGGCCGTCTTTCCACTCGACCCATCGGGCGTAAACGTTGTCAAGCGTGTCGATACCGCGAAGTTGGGCGTGCAGGACGACGTAGTGCTCGATGGCCTCTGCGTTCATGCGCTGCGAAACAATATCGCCCCAATTGATCCGCGACAACGGGCCGCGCATATCGACGGGGACGACCAGCTCTACGACTTCGCCTAAGTCGAAACCGAACAGGAACGGGACGCGGGGGGATATGAACTCTTGCGCGATGTTCGCCGAGTCCTTCCGCACCAAGGCGTGTCCGCCGTCCTCGAGGATTGACCGCAGCCGCCTCACGTATGCGGAAGTGAACCACGAGACGCGGTCGCTCAGCAACTCGGCGGGCAAGCCTGAGATCTCCCGTGCGAGCATTGCGGCAAGCTTGCCCTTGTCGGCACCGGTGGGGTGGCCCGCACTGATATCCAGGAAGGAGGCCAGCTCGGTCAGGCTCTGCTTGTCCATCATCGCGAGCAGCGCGCCTAGGCTTTGCGGCACCTCGCCAGATATGGGCTTGAGGAGCTTGTCGTAATAGACGAACGCCTCTCCTGAGAAGTAGTCGACTTCCTCATCCCAGAACGGCGTCGCCTGGCTATGGAAGCCGTAGTCGTCGAAGCGCTGTACGCGCATCCGCATCCCCTCGGCGACCGCAGCCGCCCGCTCCTCCTCCGAAAGCCCCGCGAGGATGCTCTCGTGCACGGCATGCCCAGCCTTGCTGTCCCAGTCATGATCGTGACATTCGTAAGGCATATCCTGGACTCCTATTGTCAGCATCGCTACTGGCGCTCATTGGCCCTCGAGCCACTCGCGCGCCATATTTTCCAGATAGGCGTCACGATAATCGTACCAGCTCTGAAGCAGTCCGAGCCGCTCGGCGGTCGAGCGAAACATCCGGAATGCGCCCTTTCCGTGAATGGCGTCCATGAGCTGCGAGTACGCCGGTTCTTCCTGTTCGACGGAGAAACGACGCATGATGTCCCACTCGTGGATGTCGAACGAATCAGGTAACGCCGCCCAGCCGTCCTCGCCTTCGATGCGGCTGACAACTTCTTCCCGTTCCCCGAAGGTCATCGACATGTCGCTCGTGTATGCGATCTCACCCGTGCGCAGGTTCACGTACCACTGCGCATATTGGTCGGTCATCTGCAGCAGATCGGCAATCTCCTTCGCGGTGAACGCGGCCTTCTCCGAATCCGTCGGGCCCATAGCTTCCTCCAACCTGCAAATATGACGGCATGGACAGGTTCCGAGCATCATCCATGTCGTTCGCTTCTCAGATCCACGCTAAGCGTTACCAACTATAATGCAACAGAAGCTACGAGTTGCGGAAATGGAGTAAAACATGATCCTCGCTTGTTCCGCTCGAGCGCTCGAACGTATAGAGAAAGCCAAGCGCTCCCGCATCGCAAAGAAAGACCCCGTTCCCAGAGTGGTGAAGGACAAGTGTCAGGTCGCCCGGATCCGCGCGTGGCTAAACGAACGGGCGGGCTACGAGCAGCTGGTCTGGAACCTCGACGTGGACGACTACCCAGTCGGAGACGCCGACGGAGAGCTGGCAGGGTACTTCACGTGCGGTTATGTGTTCAGCAGGCACTTCCGCCTCACGGCAATCTTGAACGCGCTCGACGACGCCGACCTATGCGCGATTGGCAAGTTCGCGCGCCATGGAATCGAAGTCGTCTCGCAGGACTGCTACGCAACGCCCATGGCGTGCGACCAGCTGCTTGACGACGCAGAAGAGCTCGCGCTCGAGCTGTTCGGCTTCCTCCAGGATGAGCGCATCATAGACTGGCTCGACGTCGCGCGCGCCGGCTGGCCGTCGCCGACCATCGTCATCCCCAACAACGATCGCAGCGCGGCAATCGGGCTCTCACACGTCGTGGAGATGCATGCGGGAATGTCAGCGAAAAGCCCAATCCCGCTATCAGAGCGCCCCGACATCGACCGCAGTGCGTGCTACCGCATCAATGGCATGCCCGTGACCATCCGCGCAACGGGCAAGAAGGACTACCAGTTCCCCGGCCAATTCTGGCGCGCTTCGTTGCGCGAGCGCTTCGGGCATGTGAAGCATCCCGCCGTGCGGCTTCGCGTCAAGCTGCTCGACGGCTTCGCGCCCGGAGCACACCGCGAGCCCCCCGCTTTCGAACCAGCGTGTTACCGCGACCTGCTCCTGCCGCTCGACGCCCCACTCTCGTGGGTGCATCAGGTCATCCAGAAAGCCTTCTACTGGGCAGACTACCACCTGCACGAGTTCCAGTTCCTCGATTCCGACGCCCGCGAGCTGCTCGACGGGGCGTTTCGCGACCTGTTCGCCATAGAGTCGCTCATGGACGATTGGGAGAATCCGTTCTCGGAACCCGATGGCGAGAAACGCTTCATGCAGGCGTCGAATATGAGCCTCCGCTGGCTTTACCACGATTTCGCCGAGACGGCGGAGCGCGAGGGTGTGCTCGACAACGATTTCCCCTCTGCACAACTACCCGAGAACCAACCGCTTGGGTTGTTCCTTCTCGGTTCTGCCGAGTATCCGAAAGTCATGGCTACGCTGAAGGATGGCAAGAGTCCAGAAGCACCGATCAGCAAGTCGCAAGGTCTTTACTACCACTACGACTACGGCTCCGACAAAGAGCTTTCCCTCTTCCCGCTCGAGTATTCCATGGAAGACGCCTACGACCTGCCGCGTATCGTTGGGGCAGTCGGACACACGCCGCCTGAAGACTCCGGGATGTCGGAATACCGCGAAATCGTCGACATGATTGAAAACGACGAGGAGGCGGCAGCTGTAGCGCGCAAGAGTCACTACGCGTTTAGCGACGACGAGAAGGAGCGTTTCCATTTGCTCAATTGGGCGCGACGAAACGGATGGCAGCCGTTCACATCCCTCAAAGACCTCGATGGCTTCTTCGGCCGGCATACCGGAATGGGCTGGTGAATGGAGGAGGTCATACGTTCTTGATGGGAGATTCCGTGGACGCTCGCTTTCGATCTTGAAAACGGAACATACTGCGCATTGACGAAAAGGCTTTCATTTGTGACTACCTTTTCGGCTAAGCCAATCGGATTCGGAATTCGTGACCACCTTTTCAATTCAGCCAATCCTCAGCCAATGCTAAGCCAACGCGCGAGATTTCCAGTTTTCTCCAGTTATCGCCAGTTTTCGATTTCCCCAGTTCAAGCCAGCGTTACACATCGTCAGTCACTCCCTGTTATCGCCGCCCTGCCCAACTGTCACGTCGGAGGTCGAGAGTTCAAGTCGCGTACATCCCGCCATGAAACTCCAGGTCAGTCCGACGCTGCTGCCGGGACGTTCGAGGTCTACTACCCGGCCGCCATGCAGGAAGCCGAGGGTGCCGTGCAGGCCCAGGTCATGGTTTCTCGGGGCGACGACACGTATATCAGCTCTCGGGTGTTCACCATCCGCGTGGAGCCCGTGGTAATCGGTGGAGAGGAGCACGAGGACGGCTTCACGCTGTTCGTGGACGCCATCAACGCATACGAGCACGCGACCGAGATCACGACCGATGCCGCGAATGCCACGGCTGCGCTGGCCAACACGGCACATGAGAACCTGACGACTGCGGCCGAGCGCGGAGATTTCGACGGTGCCGACGGCACGTACGGTTTCACCCCGACGGCGCCCGTGACGCAGACCACCGATGGAGCGACAATCACAATCACCGACAAGAACGGCACCACAACCGCCGATGTGGCATAAGGTGTCAAAGGTGACAAGGGCGACACCGGCGATGACGAGGGCGATGACGAGGGCGTGCTCACGGCGAATCCCACGCCGGATTCTTCGCGTGAGCTCGTTGCATCGGGGAGGATCTGCGCGATTGGCACGTGCGTGGGGCTCGGGTTCACTCCCTGGGACGTCGTCACCGGGCCGACCCACCGCCTGCACCTCACGAGCGCGACCTTCGCGAGCTACATGGCAACGTTCTCGTACCTGAACTTCAACTACCTGTTCTACTCGTGCTCCGCAAACCTTGTTGGCGGAAACAGCACCGTATGGTCGAACTCCAACACCTCGTGCACGTACTTCCGCATAGATGAGGCCGGGACGCCCGGTTATCTGACGTCTGCGTGACACCATCGATTTGCGGCTTCCCAAGCAAGCACAGGCATGGTATAAACTCATTGGTGGCTCCGAAGGGCTACCTCCAAGCGCCGGGGGCTTATCCCCCGGCAACTTTTGTATTAGGGGGTCCCCAGCGGTGTGTGAACTCTCCATTTTCGTAGACGAGAGCGGCGACAAGACAGATCACAGCAAGTACTTCTTACTGACCTTGGTTACGCACGACCAAGACGACTCGATCGGCGAGAAGATATCCCACTACGAGCGTGCCCTATCAGACGCCGACCTGCCGAACATACCCTTCCATTCCGAACCCCTCCTGAACGGCCACAAGGCCTACGAGAACCTGGAGCCCGAGCAGCGCAAGAAGCTGCTGGTGGCCTTCAACGTGCTGGTGCAGCGCCTTCCCATCCGATACAGGACCTTCGTCTACAAGCGCAAGGAGTTCGACAGCCCCGAGAAGCTGGCCGAGCGGATGAAGCGGGACATGACCGAGATGCTGACCGACGACCTCGCCTACTTCCAGACGTTCGAGCAGGTCAAGCTCTACTACGACAACGGTCAGGCAATCGTGAAGAAGGCGCTGGACAAAGCGGTGAGCGCGGCACTCGCGAAGCAGGCCATCGTGAAGAAGCGCACGACCATGACCGAGTACCGGCTCGCCCAGGTTGCGGACTATCTTTGCACTATCGAGCTGGCGGCTGTGAAGTACGCCGCCAAGGAGGACGGCGGCACCTACGACAAGTTCTTCGGCAGTGTGGGCACTTTCAAGAAGAACTGGCTGAAGCAGGCACGGCGCAAGCTTATGGAATAACGGGACCGATTCTGAGTCGACCCCGTCTGTCTAAGCTCCTTCGTCGGAAACCGATTTTCCCTATCCCTGCTCCTCGACGTATTTGAGAAGGGCTGTCTTGGTGATTCTGACGCGCGTGCCCACGTGGAAGCACCCAAGGCGACCGCGCTGAATCTCGCAGTGAACCGTTTTCAGGGTGACTCCGAGCAAATCCGCCACCTGCTGCTTCGTCAGTATGTCGGGTTCGTTTTCGAACAGCTTTACCTCGTTGGACTGCGGCACCTCGGTTATGTAGACGACTCTTCCTTCTGCCATTTGTCGTGGAACCTCCTTCGAATCACAGTTGTACGCCGGGTGGATCGTAGTGCTTCCCTGTCGTGGTTAGCCGGTTTTACGGCTATTGGGGAATTGGAAGCTATCTGGTGTTAATCGGAGCAGCCTCGTACAACTACAGCGAATCTGCATCGACGATTCCGATGGGTTCTTTTCCGACGCACTCAACGACGTAATCACGCATCTGAATCTAGCTTTTGAGCTTGGGGACAGCACGCAGCGCCGACGGCTGCTCGAAGTACTCAACGACTTTGCGGAAGAAAATCCAGGCAAAGACCGGGGCAACATATACTGGTTTGAGCAGGATATCATCGATGAGTTTCTCGCAGAGCGCTTCTCGCAGGATGCCAAGTTCGCTCCCAGCATGATTGAGCTCGCCAACGAACGCCTGAGCGCGTTCAAAGACGCGATGTTGCACATGAACTACGCCAATAACAGGAGAGCCTACCGGGGCGTTGCGGCCAACCTCGCCCATGCTGCCAGCCTGCCAGGCGGGCTGGAACCCGCGCAGAACGCCGCCTCATCGATTCGGGACGAATACCCAAGAAGATACGCCCTGCTCGACGAGTTGCGCTCCGCTGGCTTTGTCGTATGATTCACAAGCCGTCACAGCCATGTATCGAAACTAATTCCATCAATACATGACCGGTGCATTCGCGATGTCTTTTCGTCAAAGCCAAGAGTAGTTTTTTGAACGTCCTCGCTGCTCGGAGCTCGGCACTCGTCGCATCCACGTCCTACTTTGCCGGACGCTCTGCCTCAAGCGGAATCGTCTCAAGGTTGGGCAGGATTTCTGTCCAGCAGCCATCAGGATCTACGATGAAATAGAGTCCCATCTTGGGATTCTCTTTCACGATGCAACCCATCTCTTCGTGCAGCGCATGGAAAGCGTCGTAGTCGTCAACACGAACCGCCAAGTGAGTATCGCCATTGCCGTTATTGTAGGGCTCAGTCCAGCCATTGTTCCACGTGAGTTCAAGCTCAAAATCAGCCTCATCATTTCCCATAAAAATGATGAGCCACGATCCATCCTCGGGACCTTTGCGACGACGCTCCTTGAGGCAGAGAGCCTTCTCGTAAAACGCAATGGACTTCTCGTAATCAAGAACGTGGATATTGCGATGAATCATTTTGGCTCTCATAGTGGCCTCCTCAGCGTCTCGCTTTTCATACATGCGATTATGTCACAGTTTATAGTGGCGTAGATGGGTATAAGATGCCCTATTAAAAAGAAGACAAGCCACAATCGAGAGGATGTTTCGTGTCACAACATAGCTCAGCGCCACTTAAGCGCTCTACGGTGAGAAGAACGCTGCACTGGTTTTGGTGGGTTACCAAAAAACGGCCCTTTGCCACCTTTATGGCGGTACTCACCTCGGTGGGATATACCGCCCTACTCACCTATGCAAACACCTGGATTATGGGTCTCATTGTCGACCGTGTACAAGCGCAGCCAGTAACGGCAGATCAGGTGTGGAGCACTTTTGGTCCCTACGTTGTTGCACTGTTGCTGGTCAATGCCTTAGGGCAGGCCGCCTCTAAGCTCCAAGACTGGTCTGTTATGAGCTTGGAGCTCAATGGCAACTATCATCTGGCTCGTCTGTGTTTTGATACGCTCTCGAACCAGTCCATGACCTTTCACACAGGACGCTTTGGTGGGTCGCTCGTGAGCCAAACCTCGCGCTTTATGGGAGGCTACACAGGACTGGTTGACGTTGTAGTCTACTCGCTCATTCCAACGCTTGCATCCATTGTGTGTACTATCGTTTTGTTGGCTCCGGTGGCTCCACTCTTTGTGCTCATCTTGTTTGTACTACTCATTGTCTATGTGCTGGTTGCCTACACCATGTACCAGCGCATTCTTCCCCTCTCTGCTGCTACCTCTGCTGCACAAAACAAGCTCTCGGGCGTACTTTCAGACGCGGTCACCAACATCTTGGCAGTGAAAACCTACGGCCGAGAGGACTATGAGCGAGGGCTTTTCGATGATGCCGACTGCGAAGCCATGCAGGCAGAACGCCGCTCCATGAGTGCCATGATGAGACGCGGCGCCATGACCTCCACTCTTATCACCATCATCATGTTTGTTACCTCCATATTTGTTGTTGGAGGCAACGCATGGTTTGGCATTAGCGCAGGTACACTCGTGATGATGTTTTCGTACACCTACCAGCTCACCATGCGCTTCAACTACATCAACTCGATGATGCAGCGCATGAACCGCGCCGTAGGTGATGCCAGCGAGATGACCCGTATCTTAGATGAGCCGCGTCTTGTTGAGGATGCTCCCAATGCGGCTGAGCTCACGGTACGTGAAGGCTCGATCGACTTTGAGCATCTCGCGTTTCGCTACCTCGATGCAGCAGAAGATGACTACGTTTTCAAAGACCTCGACCTCCACGTTCCTGCGGGACAGCGCGTGGGTCTTGTCGGACGCTCTGGCTCGGGCAAGACCACACTCACCAAGCTCCTGCTTCGCTTGTCAGACGTACAGGGCGGGCGCGTGTTGGTGGACGGACAAGACATTACCCAGTGCACACAGCAGTCGCTTCGCCGCCAAGTTGCCTACGTGCCACAAGAGGCGCTTTTGTTCCACCGCAGTATCCGAGAAAACATTGCCTATGGAAAGCCCAATGCCACGGAAGAGGAAATTCGAGAGGCAGCTCGGCTTGCTAATGCCCTTGAGTTTATCGACAGGCTCCCTCACGGGCTCGACACCCTGGTGGGTGAGCGAGGCGTAAAACTCTCCGGCGGTCAGCGACAACGTGTTGCAATTGCCCGCGCCATTCTTGCAGACTGTCCGATTCTTGTTCTCGATGAGGCTACCAGCGCCCTTGACAGCGAGAGCGAAGCAGCCGTTCAGGGGGCACTCGAAAACCTCATGAGCGGTCGCACCTCTATTGTGGTTGCACACCGCCTGTCCACTGTCGCCTCACTCGACCGCATTGTGGTGCTTGAAGATGGCGAGATTGTCGAGGATGGCACCCACGCTAACCTTGCCCAAGCTGGTGGTGTCTACGAGAGTCTGTGGGACCGCCAAACCGGCGCCTTCCTCGAGGCGGAGTAAGGATTACTCAGTTGGCAGATACGCCGCTCGAGCGATAGGCTATGTCGATACTCCTACGGTCGTTTATAGACTCAATAAACCCTCAGGTTGAAAAAGGGGTTTATACTATCAGGAAGGATGCGTGAGGAGCAACAACGCAACAAATAGCAAACCAAAAAGCATCAAGGCCTGCATGGTTCAGAGGATACCGCGATGACTAAAGCCACAATTTGGACACGCGACTTTATCATCATCACCGCTGTGAACTTCCTCATTGCGGCAAATTTTTATCTGCTCATGGTTGTGATGGCTCGCTTTGCCATGTATTCGTTCGACGTGGGCGAAGCACTCGGCGGATTTGCGGCAAGCTCGTTTGTACTTGGTGCTCTGATAGCCCGGCTCTTCTCGGGCAGGCTTATCTCCACCTATAAGCCTAACGTGGTGTTGTTTGCTTCGCTCGGCGTAAACCTCCTGATTACCTTAGCCTACGTAGCTTGTGCTTCCTATGTTTTGCTCATTGTTGTTCGTCTGATTCATGGAGCGGCATTTGGCATTGGAACAACAACGACACTCACCATAGCCTCAAAGCTTCTGCCACCACGTCGGCGTGGCGAAGGTATTGGTTATTTTTCTCTCAGCCAAACCCTTGCCACCGCTATTGGCCCTTTCATTGCTTTGAGTATCAGCGCAGACCAAGACTTTCGTCCTGTATTTCTCACCTGCTTTTCTACGATAGCAATGGCGATTGGTGCCATGGTGTTGTTGGGCTACGACAACAAGCAAGCCTCTACTCCGCGCACCAATTCAGCCCAAGCGAGAAGCCAGACCACAAACACACAGCTACGACGCCCGACCACTACCTCGCGCACTCAGCTTGCACATTCGCGCCAAAGTACCCACGAACAGCCACGAAACACACAGAACCACGCTGCACAAAGCCACAGGACACGGCAGAAATCCCAGCAAACATCCCAACAAGCTGGGCGAGCCTTCTCGGGTGCTTTTGCAGAGTCATTCTCGGGAACCTTTACGGGCTCTCTTGAAGGCGCGGTCATGCCCATTTCTCTGGTGAGTCTCGTCATGTATCTGTGCTACTCGGCACTTGTCTCGTTTATGTCTGGATACAGTATCTCCATTGGTCTGCAAGACAGCTCGAGTATCTTTTTTGTCGTATATGCTCTTGCCGTTCTTGCATCACGACCGCTCGCAGGACGCATCTTTGACCGCCAAGGAGCAGCTTTTGTTCTCTATCCCGCTTTTGGTCTCTTCGTTGTTGGTATGGTGCTCTTCAGTGCAAGTACTAACTCACACATGTTGCTTATTGCAGCGGCGATACTGGGTGTTGGATTTGGATCCATCCAGCTCGGAACACAAGCAAGTGCTGTAAAGCAGGCTCCAAAAGGACGCCTTGCCCATGCAAACGCAACCTACCTTATGCTTTCTGACATAGGCATGGCACTCGGACCCATGCTTATGGGCTTGTTAATTGGGCCGTATGGATATCGGGGTATGTACATTGCAGTAGCAATTATTGCTGCTGTATGTATGGTTTTGTATCGCTTTATTGGTGCGCACAAGTGAGTGGAGGAACTATGGCGTATCTCGGAGAAGGCACTCCTAAGCTCGGTTTTGGACTCATGAGGCTTCCCAAGTTGGAAGACGGAAGTATCGACATTGCGCAGGTATCTCAGATGGTCGATGAGTTTTTAGCCGCTGGTTGCACCTACTTTGACACGGCACGCGCTTACGGTGAATCAGAGAGCGCCACCCGTCGTGCTCTGATAGAGCGCCACCCCCGCGAGAGCTTTACGCTCGCCACGAAAAATGCAGCGTGGCTTGGAGCTAACAGCCAAGAAGAGGCTCGCGGCTTTTTTGACACCTCTCTCAAAGAAACGGGAGCGGGCTATTTTGACTACTATCTGCTCCACAATCTAGGAGGTACACGTACCGAAATTTTTGACAAATGGGGCATGTGGGATTGGGTTCGCTCACTGAAAGAAGAGGGACGTATTCGTCATTGGGGCTTTTCATATCACGACAATGCCGAGAACCTCGACCGTCTGCTCGATGCCCACCCCGACGCTGAGTTTGTGCAACTCCAAATTAACTATGCCGACTGGGACGATTTGGCGGTCCAGTCACGGGCGTGCTGGGAGGTTGCGCGCGCTCACGAGAAGCCCGTGGTCATCATGGAACCAGTCAAAGGCGGCATGCTTGCCGCTCCCCCTGTTGCGGTAGCAGACATCCTGCACGAGGCACATGCCGAGAGAAGCCCTGTTGAGTGGGCACTTCGCTTTGCCATGAATCTCGAAGGTGTTCTCACCGTGCTGTCTGGCATGAGCAGCCTTGAGCAGATGAGACAAAACCTCGAGACCCTCAAAAACTTGTCTGCGCTCACAGAACACGAACAACAGGTGTTGGCAGAGGCACGCAGTGTTCTTCATGACCTCATTGAGGTTCCCTGTACAAGCTGTCACTATTGCATGGATGATTGTCCTGTTCACATGAACATTTCGTCCATCATGGAGTCGATTAACCGCGACGTGATGTACGGACATGATGCGGGTCTTCACAATTATGGCTTTGCTGCCCGCGACGTTAAAGCGAGTGAATGCATCCAGTGCTATCAGTGCGAAGGGGTGTGTCCACAACATATCAACATTGTGACCCGTCTCGAGCAAGCTGCCAGTCTCTTTGAGTAGACTGTTTGGACTGCTGTTTATTGAGCTGTAGTTTCACTCATCACGGGGGCGGTTTGAAAACACGAGGTCGGTTTGAAAACATGAGAGCGGTTTGAAAACTGCCCTCACAACAACTAAGGAAACACCTATGTACCAGATCGTTGCAAGCGACATGGATGGAACGTTTTTGGCATCAGACCACAGCGTTCCTCGGCCAAACATAGCCGCACTCAAGCGCTTGTCTGAGCTTGGCGTCTTCTTTGTTCCTGCGTCAGGGCGCGGATACCAATCGATTCTCGATAGCTTTGATCCAGACTTGTTAGCACTTCTCGAGGGCTCGTTTGTTATCTCATATAATGGAGCTGCTATCAATCAGTGTGGCGTCACCAAGCCTCTCATGACGCAAGGGCTATCATACGAGACAGCTAGTCGCTTATTTGAGTGGGCTCATACAAACAAGGTTGCCATGCACATCTATACCTTCGACGGTGCCTGCTATTGTGTGGACATCAATGAGAGTGAACGTAGCTACATTAAGGGCATTCTCGATTACGAGGACTACCAAGGTAGCGACATTGTGTTTCTTAAAGACCGACCCATTGCAAAAATACTGTTTTGTCGCGAAGGCCTCGCCGAGATAGACAAGCTCAAAGCTGCCATGCCCGCAGAGCTTCTCCTTAAAACTGAGGTTTCCATTTCATCCGAACGCTACCTCGAGTTCAATGCCCCGGGCGTGAACAAGGGAGCTGCGCTTCGTTGGCTTGCTCACCACCTCGAAACTGACCTTGCTCACTGCATTGCTTGCGGTGATTCTTTGAACGATTTATCTATGATTGAGTGCGCAGGTCTTGGCGTTGTTCCTGCAAATGCAACTGCCGATGTGACAGCTATTGCCAGCTATCATGCTCATGCCTCAAATGACGACGGGCTTATCGCCGAGATTGTCGAGAAATTATTGACATAAAATAGCTCAGAGGTACGCGCACAGGACAAAGGTTGTATACGCTTACTTACGAACGGTTTTCGTACAGCACGTACAGAACGCACACAGCATGATTGGTACGGTATGTACGACATGTACGACACGCAGGATAGGTACGACATGTACGATACGCAGGATTGGTCGAGACGCAGGATAGGTACGACACGCACGACATGTACGGCACACACGATAGGTACGACACGCACGATACACACATTTACTGACGCAGAAAGGACTGCTATGTCCAGAATTGCAATGAAGACGCCGCTGGTTGAGATGGACGGCGACGAGATGACCCGCATCATCTGGCAGCTCATCAAAGACAAACTCATTACTCCGTTTGTTGACCTCAAGAGTGAGTATTATGACCTCGGTCTTGAGGAGCGTGAGCGCACTGCTGATGCGGTCACGGTTGAGGCTGCAGAGGCAACGAAGCGCCTTGGGGTTGCGGTAAAATGCGCTACCATCACGCCCAATGCCGCCCGAGTTGAGGAATACAACTTGAGTGAAATGTGGAAAAGTCCCAACGGTACCATCCGCGCTATTCTCGACGGCACGGTCTTTCGGGCGCCCATTGTTGTAAAGGGTATTGAACCCTACGTTGCTGCATGGACAAAACCCATCACCATTGCCCGTCATGCCTACGGAGATGTGTATCGCAATTGCGAGCTTACCATTGATGGTCCGGGTAAAGTTGAGCTTGTCTACACCGCAGCTGATGGCACAGAGACTCGCGCTCTCATTCATGAATTTACTGGTCAGGGCATTGTGCAAGGCGTCCACAACCTCGACGCTTCTATCGAAGGCTTTGCTCGCAGCTGTTTCAATTTTGCTCTCGATACCAAGCAAGACCTGTGGTTTGGTGCCAAAGATACCATCTCGAAGACCTATGACCACCGATTCAAGGACATCTTCCAAGAGATTTTTGATGCAGAGTACGCCGAGCGTTTTGCCAAGACGGGCATTGAGTATTTCTACACCCTGATTGACGACATCGTCGCCCGCGTTATGCGCAGCGAAGGTGGCTTTATCTGGGCATGCAAAAACTATGACGGCGACGTTATGAGCGACATGGTGTCCACTGCCTTTGGCTCGCTCGCCATGATGACAAGCGTGCTTGTCTCGCCAGACGGCTACTACGAGTACGAAGCAGCACACGGCACGGTTCAGCGCCACTACTACAAGCACCTTGCCGGCGAGGAAACCTCGACCAACTCTGTGGCGACCATTTTTGCGTGGTCGGGAGCTCTGCGCAAGCGTGGTGAGCTCGATGAACTACCCGAGCTTGTTGGCTTTGCAGACCGTCTTGAACAGGCAACCCTAGCCACCATCGAAGCGGGCGAGATGACCGGTGACCTTGTTGCCATTACATCAATCCCCAACCCAACGAAGCTTTCCACAGAAGCCTTTATCGACGCAATCGCCAGCAGATTGTAGACAAGCTGTCTCTTACGATGAAATAGGCAGCGCGCTCAGCATTGGTACTCAAACCAGCTACGAGCGCCTACCCGCGAGCCTCCTTGCGCACCCCCAGCTAGGAGCGCCTACCCGCGAGCCTCCTTGCGCACCCCCAGCTAGGAGCGCCGATAACAGGTAGCAGTCATGCGAGCAACGAGGTTACCGAGCTCATCGGTAACCTCGACATCGTAAAAGCCAAGACTTTTACTCTCTCGAAGTACATCGCTTTTGGCAATGAGGCGCACCCCTTTTGCCGTACCGATAAACTCAATGGAATTACTCACCGACACCGTTGGGGGTTTTCCCACATTGGCCGACACGGCGAGCGCAAAATCTGCCAGCGTAAATATGGCTCCGCCCATGACAGCTTCATGGGCGTTGAGATGGTTCTCGCTGATGGTAAACTCACACACGGCATGTCCTTCAGATGCTTCGACAATCTGGCAGCCGCAGGCATTTGTTGCAAAGTTGTCTCGCGAAAACGATTTGCGGATATCTTCAAGACTCTGGTGTGCACTAACCACTGTCAGTCCTCCTTATGAATCGAACCGTTATCATTTTAAACGCAAGTTCTCGCAACACCCCACACAGATTCTCGTAGCACCCATGCAGATTGGAACTCGACCTATGACAAGCAGCACACAAGAACCGCAGCTAGAAAAAAGCTATGACCTCATCGCGTTTGACATGGATGGCACCATGCTCAACGATGAGAAGGGTTTTTCGCCACGCGCCGTAGCAGCGATTGAGAAAGCTCTGTCTGCGGGCATCTGTGTTGTGAGTAATTCTGGTCGTTCGTTGGCAGAACTCAATCCGTACCGTGATGAACTTGCTCATGTGCGCTACGCAATTTGTCAAAATGGCTCTCTTATTGCTGACCGTCTTACAGGCGACATTCTGTCGCGTAAGTGTTTTGATCCCGAGCTTGCCACGGCAATTGTCGAGCGACTCGAGGATGACGATTGTGTCATACAGGCATTTTCAAACGGTTATGCCCACTTTGAAGCGGGGGTTATCCCCGGTCTTTCTGCCTACGATATGGCTGCATACATACCCCTCTTTATGGCAACCTCTAAAGAGGTATCGGGTCTTGCTCAGCAGATTAAAGACGCACAGCTTGTTTGCGAAAAACTCGACCTCTATTGGACTCACAGTGAGGCGAGAAACGCTGCTCATGCACGCCTTGCTGAACTTCCCATACAGATTTCGCTCTCAGAAGAGACCGGACTTGAAATATCACCCTTAGGCGTGGACAAGGGCAGTGGTTTGTCAGAGCTTGCAGCATTGCTTGGCATTGATATGTCTCGTGTGGTGATGATAGGTGATGGTGACAACGACATTCCTGCACTTGAGGCAGCAGGCCTTGCCGTTGTCACTGCTAACGCGCGTGAGAGCGCACACGCTGTAGCACAGCTCGTTGTCAGCTCAAACAACGAGGCTGGAGCTGCAGAGGCGATTGAGCAACTTATGGGTGTTGTGGGCGAGCTTTAAAGCGCAAGCCCACCTTCTGGGCTGCTCGCCCCCGTTATAGGCGCAAGCTTGATGATTGTATCCTCAACCTTGATTGGCTTAATCTTGGTCTTCTCAACCAATCGCTTGTACGCATCCACACCTTGATCTCCCGGGAGCAAAGTCCAGATGAGATCTTGACGGTAATTCGCAAATGTCTGGTTCTTTAAAATAGCTCGCTGAATGGGCTTATCTCGACCGCGCTCCCGCTCCATAAGCGTGACAACATCTGACACCAACTGCTCGAACGCACCTTTTTCATAGAGGTCTTCCCTGCTTATCGCAAACACTGTCATGCCCTCAGCTTCAAGCTCACGATCTCTGCGCTTATCATCGACAATCTTATGTCGAACATCAGCGAGAGCTTTATCAAGCTCGGCTGCATAGATGGGATTATCTGGATTAATTGCCTGCGCCTGAGCTGCTTCAACTATCCGCTTGAGCCCAAAATGGTCTTCTCCATCATAGTTGAGTCCAATATGTGTTCCCGAAAACAGAATGTCTGGAACACGACTCTCTTTGCCGCTCGCTCGCTTTGTTTGCGCGGTATTGTCCACTCGCGCGTTTAATCTAATCGGAGCTAGGTCATAGCCATACGATTCAAAGGGCAAGCACAGCATCGTTGCAATGACCGACTCAATGGGTGACCAGGCGTTCTCTTCAATTAAATCGATAGTTGCACGCGCTTCTTTGATACCCCAAACACCTTTTAAACCCTTTGCATACGACCTCAGTTTTTCAACACTCGTGATAGGCTCAACTTGATAGCTCACCTCTCCCGATCGAGCATCGTCTGGACAACGAGAAAAACGTCCGCATAACTCCATGCCAAGCAAGAGATGAACAGCTGGATGCATCACACGTGCAAGTTCAACAAACATGAGCTCAGGGCAGCTCATCGAAATCCCATTGCCAAGGTCTACGAGTGAATTTGGAGGGAGCGTCTCCGACTGTACGCGACACTTTGTCCCTTTTATTTGCAGACGACTCGTCTTGTTAGGAACCATCACATGCAGGGGATTTTTCTCAGAAAAGTGCGACAGGCTTCCAAATGCTGTGAGTTTGGCTGCCAGCTGTGTAGATGACCAACGTCCGCGCTCACCTGCGTCCGGTTCTTGTAGGTCGCAGCGCTTGTTGAGATTGGCACTCAAGCGACCCGTACGTATTGCTCGTGTAACGTAGAGTGCACTAAGTTAGCTGAGCGTGTGTCGCATGGTTTGTCCCCTTGTTTGTGCTATCGCTTTCTTTGCTGGACGGGCGCTTAGGGTTGCGTGCAGTCGAGTATCGGTCTGCTCAGGTGCGCACGTGTCGACAAAACCTCGGACTGCCGAACGCTCTGTCTCGTATCCTGTTCAACGTGCTGCCCAACGTGCTACCGAGCGTTCTGTCCAACGTGCTACCCAACGCGCTGTCTCGCGTCCTGTCCAACGTGCTACCGAGCGTTCTGTCCAACGCGCTGTCCAACGCGCTGTTCAGTACGCCGTCCAATATGTAGGCTAAGTATACACTTTTGAGAGGTTATTTGTATTATTTCAGCAAAAACACGAATAGTTGCCAAAATGTGTATGTTTTGAATTTTGCTGTTCATACACTTTCTTCCGTTTATTCGGACAAATTTTTTTCGAGTCCGAATAACCCGCAAAATGTGTATGATTTTGCGGAGTTTGGATGAGTACCACTGAGATATCGCTCGTCCAAAGTATTCACTTTTAACAAATTACTCGGACCCGCAAAAATCGAGTCCGAGTAGTTCTCTCAGAGTGTATGTTTTGTCTGCCTTGGTCTCTGAGCGCCAAGGTGTGGACGGCCGCTGGGCATCAAAGCGTGGACCGCTGAACGCCGAAGCGAGGGCAGCCGAACGTCAAGGTGTGGACCGATGAACACCAAGACCGCAATCACCAAAACGAGTGCTACACAGCAGTCCAGCCTCCGTCAATTGCAAGCAGCTGACCGGTTGTGTAGGACGACGCATCTGTTGCAAAGTAAATCACGGCACCGTTCAGCTCACCTTCACGACCAGCACGTCCCATCGGACAATAGGTCTGAGCGATGGGCTCAAATCCACCACTCTCGATAATGCCGCCGGTCATCTCGGAAGCAAAGTAAGCCGGTCCAATAGCGTTAACAGTAATGCCATGCTTTGCCCACTCAACGGCAAGCGCTTTGGTGATCATTTTCACGCCGCCTTTGGCAGCAGCATAAGCAGGGACAAACCACGTGGTATTGGGCATAACCACCTCGGAGTGAAGCGATCCAAGGTTGATAATCTTGCCGTAGTTCTGCTCGAGCATAACCTTGCCAACTTCGCGCGCCACATAGTAAACCGCATCAAGGTTGGTGCTCATGACGCGACGCCACGTCTCATCATCCATGTCGGCTGCAGGCGTGTTGTCGCCAACTCCCGCGTTGTTTACGAGAATATCAATACGCCCATACTCCTCTTTTACCGTAGCAACCATGGCACGGATTTGCTCGGTGTCGGTTACGTCACACTGGACAGCAACACAACGAACACCAAGGTCTTCGATTTCGGCTTTCACCTGTTCGAGCTTTTCCATGCGACGAGCACAAATGGCAATATCGGCACCTTGACCTGCGAGTGCCTTTGCAAACTGGACTCCTAATCCAGAGGAAGCTCCCGTAACAAGAGCAACTTTCCCCGTTAAATCAAACATGTCAGACATACGTGCTCCTTTCTAATTTACGGACATTGCGTATGCTTATAACCAATCTGCTCGTTCTCATACGTGCGCCCGTCACGTTTTTGGATTTCCATGCAAATTGGCCGCCTTTGTTCTTTCGCCAATGCTCAGCCATCGCCTTGTTGAGAGGTGGGGTTGGTGGGGTTGGTGGGGTTGGTGGGTTTGGCGGATGGGCAAACGTGCGAAGGCTTCCCGCGGGACAGGCGGACAGCTACACAAACCTCTAACCAATTTCACAGGCCCGTTTTGCTCGAGATGCGCTACGCTATTTCTTTATGAAATACAGAAATGCACCTGAGTCGAAAGGGCTCACATGGACGAGATATTTGAGGCAGAACAACAGCATCTCAGCGAGATCTACCAGCAGCTTCTTACCATGCGTCAAGACTTGAGTGAGCATATCGAGGTTGCTCAGAAAGCTGCCGCTCAAGATCTTATCGACATGAGCGAAGAGATTCGTGTTGACTTTGGTGGCGAGGACGAGACCCTCGAGACGCTCGCCGCCATCGAGACGCTCAACAGTGTTATTGACGCCTACAACCAGCACCACGACTTGACGGTCGATAAACTCGGTCGCGTGCTCCTTTTGCTCCGTCAACCCTACTTTGCCAAGCTTCGCCTCAAGATGCGTCCCGACCAGCCGAGCCGCGACATCTACATTGGCGCTGCCGGCATCACCGATGAGCGCAAGCGCCCTCTTATCGTAGACTGGAGAAGCCCCATTGCAGAAACCTACTACAAGCAGGAGATGGGACGTACTTCCTATCAAGTAGACGGCCGTGTTCGCGAAGTCGACCTCGAGCTCCGCCGGCAGTTTGACATCACCGAGGATAAACTCATCTCCTACTTTGACACCACGGTGGCAATTCAAGACTCGCTGTTGCTCAATGCTCTCAAGGCCCACCATTCCGAGAAGCTCCAAGCCATCACCGCAACCATCCAACGCGAGCAAAACGAAGTGGTTCGCCACGAAGACGTCAATGTGTTGCTGGTCAACGGCATAGCAGGTTCAGGCAAGACATCAGTGTTGCTCCAACGAATCGCCTTTTTGTTCTATCGTGAGCGCGAAAGACTCAAGCCCGACCAAATCTATCTGTTCACACCAAATTCCATGTTTAGAAGCTACATCGATACGGTGTTGCCCTCCATGGGCGAGTCAAATCCACAGACCTTTACTTGGGAAGATTTCCTCGATGAACTGGGACTGAGCGAGCGTTCAAGCGGTCGTGATGTTGACCCTGAAGTGCTCAACAAACTCGAAAGCGACATACCGTCGCTTACTATTGAGCCAGCAGACCTCAGTGACATTCGCATTGACGGAACTGTTCTGATCACACAAGCTCAGCTTCAACATTCGTTCAATACCTTCTCGCGCACCCCAACTGGTCCGCGCAAAATGTCACTTATCCGAGAAGACCTGCACGAGAAGCTCGAACGACGCTTAGCCTCGCTGGCGCGCTCTGAGAAGATTCACGAGGAAATAGCTTCGATTGACCTCGACGAACAGAAGCAGATTTTTGGTGCTCCCTTTATACCCGAAGATGAAAAAGAGGCTGCTCAGTTTGGCAGACACTATGTTGAACTGAAATTCGGGCATGCCCACAAGCTCATCGAAGACTGCAACTGGCTTCGCATCGATCGCATTGGCATGCGCATGCTTGGAAAAGAAAGCCTCACGGCCACTGAGTGGCTGTATTGCAAAGTCTTGCTCACAGGAAACCGCGCAAGAGATGCACGCTACGTCATGATTGACGAGGTGCAAGACTATACCGTCTCGCAACTCATGCTTTTGTCTCGGTATTTCTCGAATGCCCACTTTTTGTTGTTGGGAGACGAAAATCAAGCCATCCGAGAAGGAACGGCTACCTTTGAGCAGATTCGTGAGCTCTTTACAAAAGACCACGGCAGTGTTGAGGAGTGCGAGCTGCTTACGAGCTATCGCTCATCTCCCGAGATTAGCGAGCTCTTTGGGAGTCTCATCGACAAAGACCGTCAGATGCGCTTGAACTCGGTGCGTCTTGCAGGCGTTGCTCCTGAGATTGTTGAGTGCCTTGACACCGAGAAATACCTCGAATACCTGCGTAGTTGTGCGGAGTCTGCCGCTCAGCAAAAGGGTCTGATCGCATTTGTCGTTGCAGATTCATCCCGCAAGAGTTGGCTTGCCAAGCAGCTGGGAGAGGCGGTCAAAGCCCTCCATAAAAACGAGCCTTTACCCAAAGAAGGTGTGGTACTGCTCGAGCTCAAACTTGCAAAGGGACTCGAATTTGACGAGGTCATTGTGGCTGACGCTCAAGCAGAGGTATATCCTGATACAGCTCTCGCCAAGCGCCAGCTCTATACCGCCATCTCGCGTGCGATGCACAAGGTAACGATTGTGTCTCAGGGGTCAATGACTCCGCTGCTTGAGCATGCGCGAACTGAGATTGCACACGAAAGATAGTCCAAAACACACGAGCAGCCCGCTCCGTTTTCGTGCGGGCTACTCGACACACGCGGGCTGCTCGACACACGCGGGCTACTCGACACACGCGAGCTACTCGGCTCCTGTCACCTTTTTCCAGTCGGCTTCAAAGGCAGCCAGACCATTTACTGTAAGCGGATGCGTCACGCATTTCTTGAGCGTCGCATACGGAATGGTAGCAATGTCTGCACCCATAAGTGCTGCTTGAGTCACATGCTGAGCCGTACGAAGGCTTGCCGAGATAATCTCAACACCGCCCTCATCTTCCCACCAACCGTAATCGTAATTGTAAACGGCAGACACCACGCTATCAAGCTGGTCGATGCCGTCTTCTCCAATGTCGTCAAAACGACCAACAAAGGGGCTGATGTAGCGAGCTCCAGCACGAGCAGCCAGCAAGGCCTGCGGTACTGAGAAGATAAGCGTCATGTTGACGCGTATTCCCTCTTCGGCTAAGACACGTGTTGCAGCGAGTGCTTCGGGACAAATAGGAAGCTTTACCACGATGTTGGGCGCCAGAGCAGCAAGACGACGACCCTCTTCAATCATGCCCTCGGTTGTTGTAGCGGTCGACTCGGCAGAAACGGGCACATCATCTCCCACGAGTTTGCAGATTTTAACCATGTGGTCTTCAAAGTCGGCAAGCTTGCCGCCAATCTTGGCATAGAGACTCGGATTGGTGGTAACGCCAGCAAGGCAGCCCCAGCTTGCAATCTCTTCAATCTCGGACAAATCAGCAGTGTCAATAAAGAACTTCATGCTCGCTCCTTCATGCGCGTATCGTGCAACTTCACGGTCAACTTTGGCTCATGCCTACTTCCCATTCTAGCGAAAGCATCGAGGTGAGATGCGCTCGCCTCTTTTTAACATGTGAATAGGTGAGCCATCTTTTTTAGCTTGTAGCAGAGTCACATCGCAATGTGATTGAGAAGTTATCTATGAAGCCAACGGCTGCACCATCTCCTTCGCTAGGGTGCTCACGGCAATCCCATACTCCGTCTTGCCGAGCCTTGTCTCGTCTTGCCGAGCCTTGTCTCGTCTTGCCGAGCCTTGTCTCGTCTTGCCGAACCTCGTCGAGTCCCGCCTGAGCTCGCAGCGCTACTCAATCGCTGCGTGAATGTCTTGCAGGGCAGCAACAGCCGAACCTTGCATCGACTTAACCTGCTTGATGCCATGAGCTGCTGCACGAGCTGCTGCCATCGTAGTCATGAACGGAATATGAGCGCGAATTGCCTCTTTGCGAATATAGGAGTCATCCCACGTTGATTCAGAGTCGCCACGCGGCGTATTCACAATGAGGTCAATCTGGCCATTCTTGATAGCGTCAGTGATATTGGGGCGACCTTCTCGCTGTTTGAAAATGACAGTCGAGGGAATGCCGCTCTCCGCCAAAACTGCTGCCGTTCCGCGGGTCGCGATAATCTGAAAACCAGCATCCACAAACGCCTGCGCCAGCTCATCAAGTTCATCCTTGGTTCTATCAGAGATTGACATGAGAACGTTGCCAGCGTTCACAAGCGGCATACCCGTTGCCTCTTGCGACTTGACAAAGGCCTCGCCAAAGGTGGGTGCCAAACCCAAAACCTCGCCGGTCGAGCGCATCTCTGGTCCCAAGATGGGATCTACCTCGGGGAACATGCTAAAGGGCAAGACCGCCTCTTTCACGCCATAGTAGGCGTAGCGAGCCTCACTCAAATCAGCCAAACGAGCGTCTTCACCCGTGACTTTTTCCATGATGGCGCGGGTTGCAAGCTGAACCATCTGAACACCGCAGACCTTCGATACGAGCGGCACCGTTCGGCTTGCGCGTGGGTTTGCTTCCAGTACGTAGACTATCCCGTCCTCGATGGCGTACTGCACATTGAGCAGACCCACCACGTGCATCTCGGTTGCGATGCGACGCGTATAGTCCTTGATAAGCTCGAGCTGCTCATCTGCAATTGAAATTGAGGGCAAGACACATGCCGAGTCGCCAGAGTGAACGCCAGCCAGCTCAACGTGTTCCATAACCGCAGGTACATAGGCTACATCGCCATCGCAAATGGCATCTGCCTCGCACTCGAGCGCGTGCTGGAGATAGCGATCGATAAGGATGGGGCGATCGGGTGTAACGCCAATGGCAGCTTCCATGTAAGCAACGAGATTGGTGTCGTCATACACAACTTCCATGCCGCGACCACCCAATACATAGCTCGGGCGAACCATCACCGGATAGCCAATACTGTGCGCTGCATCGAGTGCTTCTTCAACCGTAACTGCCATCGCTGCCTCGGGCATCGGAATGCCGAGACGGTCCATCATCGCACGGAACTCATCACGGTCTTCTGCCAAATCAATGACATCTGGGCCGGTGCCCAAGATGGTCACGCCTGCTGCTTCAAGCTCACGCGCAATGTTAAGCGGTGTCTGGCCACCAAACTGCGCAATGACACCAAGGGGTTGTTCCTTCTCGTAGATGGCAAGAACATCCTCGGTACAAAGCGGCTCAAAGTAGAGCTTGTCCGAGGTGTCATAGTCGGTTGAAACCGTCTCGGGATTGCAGTTAACAATGATGGTCTCAATACCCATCTTGCGCAAGGCATGAGCTGCGTGGACACAGCAGTAATCAAACTCGATACCCTGACCAATACGGTTAGGACCGCCACCCAAAATCATGACCTTGTTGCCAGCCAAGGGTTCACTTGCATCGGGCGCGTTGTATGTCGAATAGTAATAGGCGCTGTCTGGCGTAGATGATACGTGTACGCTATGCCAACCCTCAACAATGCCTGCCTCAGTGCGAGCAGCTCGAATGTCTGTCTCGGGGATGTTCAGCAGCTCGCTCAAGTAGCGATCAGCAAAACCGTCTTGCTTTGCTCGCTTGAGAAGCTCTGTGTTGGGGAGCTTGCCGGGCGCTGCCGAAGCTGCCGCCAACAGCTCTTCTTCCTCGGCCACCAGCTCTGCCATCTGCTCAAGGAAGTAGTGCTTGATATGGGTAGCCTCAAAGAGCTCGTCGATACTCACGCCCTTGCGCAGTGCCTCATACAGCTGGAACTGGCGCTCAGATGAGGGAGTTCGCACGGTGCGTAACAGCTCATCTGCGCTCCACTCATTGAAGTCTTTGGCAAAGCCCAAACCATAGCGCCCCTGCTCAAGCGAGCGAATAGCCTTTTGAAACGCCTCTTTGTAGGTCTTGCCAATCGACATGACCTCACCCACGGCGCGCATCTGTGTGCCCAGTTTGTCCTCGATACTCTTGAACTTCTCGAATGCCCAGCGGGCAAACTTAACAACCACGTAGTCGCCATCGGGATAATACTGGTCGAGAGTTCCCCACTTGCCGCAGGGAATCTCATCGAGTGTGAGACCACTTGCAAGCATGGCGCTGATAAGAGCAATAGGAAAGCCGGTTGCCTTAGAAGCCAGAGCAGATGAACGGCTCGTTCTCGGGTTAATCTCAATGATGATGTCGCGGTCACTCACGGGGTCGTGTGCCCACTGAACATTGGTGCCGCCGATAACCTTGACCGCATCGACAATGCGATAGGACTTCTCCTGCAGACGAGCAATAACCTCGTTAGGAACGGTTTGCATCGGTGCGACGCAGAAAGAATCGCCCGTGTGAACGCCCATGGGATCGATGTTTTCGATGGTGCAAACGGTAATCATGTGACCGTTAGCATCGCGGACAACCTCAAACTCAAGCTCTTCCCAGCCGAGCACTGACTCTTCTACCAGCACCTCTCCCACAGGACTTGCAGCAAGCCCTCGCGCAACAACCGTTTTCAGCTCATCGATGTTGTAAACCAAACCACCACCGGTGCCTCCCATGGTATATGCCGGGCGAAGCACGCAGGGATAGCCCAGCTCAGAGGCAATTTCAACCGCCTCGTCAACGCTATAGGCAACACGGCTGCGCGCCATCTCAATGCCAAGGGAGTCCATGAGGTCTTTGAAGGCCTCGCGGTCTTCTCCGCGCTCAATGGCATCAACCTGAACGCCAATGACTTTCACATCGTACTTGTCGAGAACTCCAGTTCGCGCAAGCTCGGCTGAGAGATTCAGAGCCGACTGACCGCCCAAGTTTGGCAGAATAGCATCGGGGCGTTCAATCTCGATAATCTGCTCGATGCGCTCTGCATTAAGCGGCTCGATGTAGGTGCGGTCGGCTGTCTCGGGGTCGGTCATGATGGTCGCCGGATTTGAATTTACCAGCACAATCTCGTAGCCCAACGAACGCAACGCTTTGCACGCTTGAGTTCCCGAATAGTCAAACTCACAGGCCTGGCCAATGACGATGGGTCCAGAGCCGATAATCATAACTTTATGTACATCCGTCCGCTTAGGCATGAAACCCCCTCTGAGTACGTGTTGCCGCTAAGCACATATCGGTACTACTGATACATAATTATCAGCATTCACAATATCATCAGTAGCCTATTGTGTCAGAAAAGAGCCCGTATGTGGCGAGGCGTAACATCGCGAAAACCAAGACGCACATCTAAACAACACGTACGCGCAGTCGCGGCATGCGTAGTCGCGACATGCATGGTGAGCGTCACAGGCGGGGCTGTCGGCTGTCACAGGCGGGGCTGTCGGCTGTCACAGGCGGGGCTGTCGGCTGTCACAGGCGTGCCCAACGTGACAAAAACACGCTTTTTAATCTGCGGGCTTTCAATCGAGTTTGGCTGGGTAAGAAAACAAAGACCCCGATAACGCAGATATAAGGAGCTCGTCATGGACACAAGCATCACCCGCCGAGAAAACCTGCTCTCGTGGCTCTACCTGATTGCGGGAGCGATACTTGCTGCATTTGCTGTTGAGGGTTTTTTGGCACCTAACAACGTCTTTGATGGCGGAGTTGTGGGTGTCTCGATGATTGCCTCGCGTCTCTCTGGAGTTGGACTCGCTGTTTTTGTCCTCACGCTCAACCTGCCTTTTGTGGTCATCGCATGGCAAAAGCTCGGCAAGCTTTTTGTACTCAAATTCGCAGTTTCCCTCATGCTTTTTTCGTTTGGAACAGTGCTGCTCAAACCCTATGTTGGAGTCACTCAGGATGAGTTTTTGGCAGTTATCTTTGGCGGTCTTATGCTTGGCGCGGGAGTTGGTCTTGTGCTCAAAGGCGGAGGCTGTCTCGACGGAACCGAGATAGTTGCTATTTTGATAAGCCGCAAAACATCGCTTTCTGTGGGTCAGGTCATTCTTGCTATCAACGTGGTTAT
>JAFUCQ010000122.1 GCA_017459605.1 Atopobiaceae bacterium | reverse complement strand
TAGTGAACTCGACCTGTTCGTATGCCAAGAGGTTTGTCGCTCTATTGCTGAGCGCAAACAGTTACAGCGCAAAACGGTTCCGGTGTCGATTAATGTATCGCGCGTGGGTCTACTGACGCAGGGCTTCTTAGATGACTTCACGAACATCTTGTCGCAGAACAACGTGTCCACGCAGGAGATCCGCATGGAGATTACCGAGAGTGCCTTTGTGCGGACGGACGAAGTCGAAAAGCAACTGGAGTCTGTGCATCATGCAGGCATTCCCATCCTCATGGACGATTTTGGCAGCGGCTACTCAAACTTCAATACCTTTGCGTCGATGCCCGTTGACATCCTGAAGGTCGACATAGGATTCATGTCGAATCTCGAGAATACCGTTCGTGGCCACGGAGTTGTCTCCACCATTGTGGATATGGCGCGGAAGCTTTCAATGCCCATTGTCGTAGAGGGTGTAGAAGAAGAGAGCCAGGTGGAGAGCCTGAAAGAGATGGGCGTTCATTTTGTGCAGGGCTTCTATTACGCACGCCCCATGCCGCTTGAGGATTTCGAGCAGTTGCTCGTCTCAGAGACAGAACAAGCTGGGGGGGGTTGCCAATCTGAGGCAGCTTCTAGGCCCCTATCACTGAGTTCGCCAGGCCTTTAGTTGCTGCTGATGGGTGGCACTGCGCGACTGGTGCCGCTGCGCCTGTTCTCGGGGTTGCCTGCCGCAGCTGTTTCCGTGAAGACATTGCGAAGTCTGAGCATCAGGGATTCTAACTGTGACTTGATATCTATATAAATCTATGCTGATATAATCAATATGGATAGTAATTACGTATCAATAGGTCGAGCTGCAGACATGCTTGGTGTCTCCATCACAACACTGAGGCGTTGGGACGAAGAGGGAAAGCTTGTTGCAGAGAGGACGCCTGCAGGACATAGGCGATACAGACTGAGCTCGATTACATCCTTCAATCCCATGCCTGAATTCACACGCACAGAAGAACTGCCTACTGTCGCCTATGCAAGAGTTTCGTCGCATGACCAAAAAGACGACCTTGAGCGACAGGCGAAGGTGTTGGAGATGTACTGTGCCGCCCATGGGTGGCAATACAGGGTCATCCAAGACCTCGGAAGCGGAATGAACTACAACAAGAAGGGCCTTAAGGAGCTGCTGGAGCTCATCAGCGAGAAAAGGATGGGGCGCCTTGTGATAGCGCACAAAGACAGCCTTTTGCGTTTCGGCGCGGAGCTTGTGTTTGCCATGTGCGAGATACAGGGCATAGAAGTTATCATTATCAACCAAGGCGGCGAGGTGTCTTTCGAGGAGGAGCTCGCAAGTGATGTGCTGGAAATCATCACTGTGTTCTCCGCGAGGATGTACGGTGCTTACAGCCATAAGAACAAAAAGCTCGTAGAGGGGATGAAAAAGGCGGTCGAGGATGCAAAGAACGCATAGAATACGCCTGTACCCCAACAACAAGCAGGCAAGCTACCTCGCCCGCTCCTGCGGATGCGCACGCTTTGCCTATAACTGGGCTTTGGCAAGATGGAAGGAGCTCTACGAGCTTCATCTAGAAAACCCCGCCCTGCATCCACAGCCCAACCAATACGGTTTAAGACGCGAGCTCAACTCAATCAAGCGAACCGAGTTCCCCTGGATGATGGAGGTCTCCAAATACTGTCCCCAACAGGCGATAATCAACCTGGGGCGTGCGTTTGACAACTTCTTCAAGCACAACGGCAAATATCCCCAATTCAAGAAGAAGGGGCAGCACGACTCCTTCTATATCGGACAAGACCAATTCAAGCTTGACAAATCCCTTTCCCGCGCCTGGATTCCCAACCTCTACAAGTTCATGGGAGGAAGGCGCGAGCTCGGCTGGATTCGCATAGCTGAGCCTTTCAGATACGACGGCGCAAAGATTGTCTGCGCCACCGTGTCACGGACGGCAGACCGTTGGTTTATCGCCATAACTTGCGAGTTGCCCGATGTCGAAGCGCAGCCCAAGCCCCACGTTGCCAACCCTAAGACAGTGGGAATAGATGTCGGGGTCGGCAAGTACGTGACAAGCGACAAAGAGCGAGCCTCTGTGCCACGCGCCTACAGGAGCCGCATGAGGAAGCTAAGGCGGGAACAACAGGCGCTTTCCCGCAAGCACAGAGGTTCTGCGAACTATGCAAAGCAAAAACAAAAGGTAGCGCGGCTACATGCTAAAATTGCGGATGTGCGAGGCGATTGGCTGCATAAGCTGACATGCAGCCTGACCGACTCGTACGATGTTTTAGCAATCGAAGACCTGAATGTAGAAGGAATGGTCAAAAATCACCATCTTGCCATATCGATAACGGATGCTTCTTTCGGAGAGTTCAGAAGGCAGCTGGAGTACAAGGCACGAGAAAAACAATGCGAACTCGTCGTGGTTGACAGATTCTACCCTTCCTCGAAGACCTGCTCGAAGTGTGGGCATGTGAAAACCAAGCTTGCCCTATCTGAGAGGGTCTTTACTTGTGAGGAATGCGGATATGTCATCGACCGCGACCTGAACGCTGCAATCAACCTGAAGAGACACGCCGTGAGTTCCACGGTGTCAGCCTGTGGAGAGTTCTTCGCCTCTGCTTGCAGTCCTTCTAAGGGCTCCACGCAAGCGGCCTCTGCGAAGCAGGAAGAAATCATCAAACTACTTCAATGAGTAGGTTTGAGCAAGTATTTCGGAACGGTACAATTCCCAAAACAAAGTGAGGGGGTACGTATGGCTCAATCTGGATGCGCACTTGTACTTGAAGGCGGAGGCTACCGTGGTCTTTTTACCGCAGGCATTCTCGACGTTTTTCTCGAGCAACAAATCGGGGACTTCTCCAGCCTATGGGGAACATCGGCCGGTGCGCTTAACGCAGCAAACTTTCGTGCGGGACACATTGGACGCTACGTGCGCGTGAGCCTTGCGTTTCGAGACGACCGCCGCATGATGTCGCTTATGTCGCTTGCCCGAACAGGAAGCATTGCGGGCAACGACTTTCTCTACGGCGAGGTTCAGAACCGAATTGATCCGTTTGACAGCGAGAAGTTCAATCGGTCCACACCACCTCTATGGGTAGTGGCGAGCGACATTATGTTTGGTACTCCGGCGTACCTGCCAGTTGAGTCACTGCCGCACGATCTGCCCAAGATAATCGCCTCAGCCTCTTTGCCGGGCGTCTCTGAAGATGTCGAGATCGACGGGAGTCGCTATTTAGACGGAGGCACGACAGATTCAGTGCCAATCGAGGCGGCGCTCGGTCTTGAGAGTGGTGCCCACATTGAGGGCTACGAGCCAGTTGATAAGGCAATTGTCGTTCTCACGCGCGAGAAGAGCTATCGCAAAGAAAGTGCATCAGAGCTGTTGCCGCTGCTTCGTAGGCGCTATGCCAACTATCCCTATTATCTGCAGATGATTGAGACGAGGCCTGCTCGCTACAATGCACAGCGCGACCGCATCTTTGATTTGGAGCGGCAGGGCAAGGTGCTGGTGTTGGCGCCACCTGTCTCTTTGGGGCTCTCGACCACCGAGCGCTCGGGCGAGCGCATGTTGCTTGCATATCAGATGGGTCGTGCACACGCGTCTGAGCGGCTCGACGAGATTCGAGATTTTCTCGCTGAATAGGTGCTAGCAGGCACACGAGTGCTAGCAGGCACACGAGTGCTTGCAGGCACACGAGTTCTTGCAGACACATGAGCGCTTGCAGGCACATGCGGTGAGTGACGTTTTGGTGCATACGTTGATGGTGATTTAACGGAGAATAACGGAACTTAACGGAGGGTAACGGCACACCTCCCGCTCAGGTCAGCATTCGTAGTACGTCACGCTCTGGTAGGAGGATTGATTACGCTGAAGCGCACAGCACCTATATTTAGACCTTCATTTGGCAACTTGCCAGACCGAATTGTTGGCAGGGATGATGTCCTTGACCAGCTCATGGAAGCCTTTGATAGCTATCCAGGGAGCAGAGAGCGTGCGATTCTCATTAAAGGGCAGCGAGGAATGGGAAAGACAGCTCTGCTCATAGAGGCTGCTCAATTGGCGCAGAGTCACAATTTTGTTGCGGTGCGCACTACATGCGGTTTGGAAATGCTCGACAATATCCTTGACGGTCTGAGAATTAATGGTGCACAGTTCATGGAGGGTAAAAAACCGCCAGTTAAAGGGTTTAGTGCGGGAGCACTTGGTTTTTCAATGGGTCTTACTTTTTCAGAAGAGGCAGAAAGAACTCTTGGATTTCGAGCAAAGCTTGGGCTCATGTGTGACAAATTAGCCGAGGTTAGCAAGGGAGTACTTCTGCTTGTCGATGAAGTGCAACCTGGATCTGACGCGCTGAGACAATTGACAACGAGCTATCAAGAATTAGCGGGGGATGGAAAAGATATTGCGATTGTAATGGCTCATATGACCGATGATGTTGTCAAGAGGCAAAAATAACCCAACCCACCTGGCCTAGATGGGTTGGGTCCTTCCGCTCCGACGCCCCAGCCCCAACGACGTTTTCCCAACGTCAAGCACTGTGAACAGTCTCATAT